>CAZPNN010000104.1:0-11903 GCA_964587605.1 uncultured Chromatiaceae bacterium | reverse complement strand
GCATCGTGGTCTTGCCGGAGCCGGAAGGCCCTGTGACGATGACGATCTCGCCCCTGGGGATGGTGGTCGTGATGTCGCAGAGGACCTGGCGGCGCAGCGGGCCCTTGCCAAACCAGTGATTGAGGTTCTCGACGACGATCGGTGGCGTGCCGCTCATCAGAAGACCTCGGCTGGATCGAGCTTGCGCACCTTCCGCAACGCCAGCACGCCGGACAGGCTGCACATGACCATGGTCAGCAAGAAGACCAGGAGTGCGCGTTCAGTGGTGAGATGCATCGGCAACCGGGTGGCGCTCGCCGCAAGCCCGGACAGCCACGAAGCGGCCAACACGCCCGGAATGTAGCCAAGCACCGCAAGGATTGCCGCTTGCTGGAGAACGATCCCGGAGACGAAGCGGTTGCGATAGCCCATCGCCCGCAGGGTTGCGTACTCGTTAAGGTGTTCCGAGACGTCGGCAAAGAGAATCTGGTAGACGATGATCCCGCCGACGACGAAGCCGATGATTACGCCGAAGGCGAAGATGTAACCGATGGGGGTTGCACTGTTCCAGTAGGCGGTCTCGCGCGCAATGAAGTCGGCCCTGGTCATCACCAGAACGTCCTTCGGCAAGTAGTCGCGCAAGCGGTCGCGCGTCGCCAGTGGATCGGTTCCCGGCCGGAGCCGGATCAGCCCCAGTTGGATGTCGTTGCGGAACCTCTCGGGAAACAGGCGGAGCCAGTTATCGACGCTCGTCAGAACGGTGGCGTCGATTCCGAACGACGGACCCACTTCGAAGAGTCCGACGATTTTCACCTCCCGGTCGTTGATCTCCGTGACGATCGGCCCCTCGACCGCAAATTGCTCGCCGACGGGGCCAAACTCGGGCCGTGAAGCCGAGTCGAACAACACCACGTCCTGCCGGGTCAGCAGCGGCCGGCCCTCGGCAAAGCCCGGCGTAGCGAGGATGTCGTCGTCCGGGTCGAGGCCGATCGCATTGATGCTGCGTCTCTCGCTGTTCCACGGGTTCTTCCACACGGCCGGAGAGATATAGACGGGGCTGATGTCCAGGACCTCGTCCAGTCCCAGCGCCTGGTAGAGCCGGCGAATGGAGAACGATGCGGGGCGCACGATGAACACGCTGTCCGGGCTGAACAGTGCAATGTCATACCGGAAGCGCTCGTGATAACGCAGAGTGCTCTCGAACAGGGCCGACCGGAACCCGAGCTGCATCATGATCAGCAGCACGGCGAAGGCGATGCCGGCAATCGCCACTGCCAGACGCAATGGCAGGTGTCGCAGCTGGCGCCAGCCGAGCGGAGCGGACGGCAAGTGCTTCACCATGGGGTCAAAGGCCGATTTCGATGTCGACCTGCAGGTTCGTCAGGTTCGCGGCGGCCTGCGAGTCATCCAGCCTGATTTCAACCTCGACAATCCGGGCATCCTTGCGAGCGGCGGGATCGGTGCCGATCTCGTCCATCTTCTGCACCTTCGGCCGGATTCGCTCCACGGTGCCGCTGAGATCTCCGGCAAGGGCGCTGCTGGTGACCCGGGCCCGCAGGCCCTTGCGCACGTTGCGGATGTCGGTTTCGTAGACCTCGGCAATCGCGTACATCGAGCCGACCTGGCCGAGCTCAAGCACCCCGTCCTGACCGACGATCTCGCCAGGGCGGGCGTGGACGTCGAGCACGCGCCCGGCGAATGGCGCGCGGATGAAGGAGCGCTCGATCTCGGCCTGATAACGGGCTACGCGGGCCTCCGCGGAGGCAATGGCCGATTCGGAGACACGGGCGACGGCGCGCTGCGCCGCGCAGGAGGCCGCACCGGCATCGGCGTCGCCTTTCGCGCGCTCGGTTTCCTCGCTGGAGGCCAGCCCCCGGCCCAGCAGTTCGGTCTTTCGTCGCGCCTGCCGGCTTGCTACTTCGGCGAGCACGCAGGACTCGTCCGCGAGACTGGCTGTAGCCAGTGCCTCGCGACGCGCGGTCTCACGGTCGGCCTTGGCCTCGGCCAGGCGCGCCTTCACGACCGCACCGGTATCGATTTCGGCAAGAATCTGGCCCGCCGTGACATCGTCGCCAAAGTCCACGTGCAGCTTCGCCACGGCGCCGCCCGACACGGCGTCGGGCGTGGAGGGCGCCCCGAGCCGGATGATTCCGCCCTTGGGCTCCAGCCTGCCGCGCGCCGCGACACCCCGCGCCTTGGAGGAAGTGCCACTTGCGGCTGTCCCCGGTGCAGAAGAATTCCCGGGAGCGCCGAGCGCGGTCGCCAGCGCGGTGATCAGGGTGGTGATCAGGGCGACCACGGTAATTGCCATCACCGGGGCGACCCGTACCCGGCGGAAGCCCGGACGGCGCAGCCAAATCAAGATTCGCATGGCGCTCTTACCCTCACTCGTGTTCAGTCCCGCGCCTGGCGCGCTTGCCAGTCGGCAATTGCCTGCCGCGCGTGCTCGTAGCCAACCTGCACGATCTCGTCGAAGGCCCGCACATCAGTCAGGCTGAAACGCGACACGGGTGGCCGCAGCAGGAGGTCGGCACGCTGGCCGGCCGCGCGCACCTGAGCCATCGTGCCGATCTCGGCGGCCTTGAGCGTCAGTGACATGAAGCTCGGCACGCGGTAGCGCCGCGCGAATGGCAGAAGCCGTCCCGCCAGGACCGCCCAGGGCGATGGTACGGAGTCGTAGTCCACTGCGTAGTTGTTACGGGAGGTTACATCCACCGCGATCACCTGGCTCACCGGGCGGCGGCGCATGTGGTCGACGGGGAGGTTGTCGAGAATCCCGCCGTCGATGACCAGCTGCCCGTCGACCACCGCTGGCGGAAACACTCCTGGCAGGGAGGCACTGGCCCGAACCGCCAGGCCGAGTTGGCCGCGCTCGTGGACTCGCAATACCCCCTGGCCCAGGTCGCTCGAGGTACAGAAGAAGGGCAACGGGAGGTCCTCGATGTCGCCGGTCAGGTAGGTGTCGATCAACTTCTTCATGCGCCCGCCCCGGAGCAGGGACAGGACCGGGATGGTGATATCGCTGAACGGCTTGCCCTCAATGAAGGCACGTCGTGCGGCAGCCAGCTGGGCGTCCACCGGCCCGCCCTGTGCGATGGCGGCTGCTATCACGGCGCCGATGCTTGACCCACCGACCCAGTCGATGGGGATCCTTGCCTCGAGGAGAGCCCGATAAACGCCCATATGGGCGAAGCCCCGGGCGGCGCCACCGCCGAGCACCAGGCCGATCGCCTTGCCGGCGAGGATCCTCGTCAGCCGGGCGAAATCGCCGGGCACTCCGGCGCGCAGGTGGAGGTGAAAATCCACGGTTCGCGCGTTCCGCCAGGCCACCGTCCCGGACAGGGTTTCCGGCGCCCCGTCGCGCAGGAGTAGCAGCGCACGCCGGGCGACTGGCCCGTCGGTGGCGTCCAGCAGCGTGCTTTCCCAGGGTCGCTGTGCGGGATCGGAGGTGGCATTGGCGACCAGCAGAATAAGGTCAGCATGGCGCACGGCGAGATCCGACCAGGCCGAGTCGCCCGCATCCGCCACGTAGAGTATGAAGCGGTGTCGGTCTTCCTGATCCGCAAGCCAGTCGATGAGTGCGGGGGAAATCGCCTGGTCCGCCTCCGGGGCGCAAGTCGGCGAGGCCGCACCGGGGGCACCCAGCTCGCGCATTCGCGCCGCCGTCAGGAGCAGCGTCGACCCCTCGGCGGCCAGGTCTGCGAGCAGTCGCGGCACCAGGGCATCGACCGTGGAGGCACCGTCCAGCGGCACCAGGGCAATCGTCCGGATCAGCCGGCGGAGCGGTGTCGGCCCTGACGTGCGGTCCCGCAGCCGGGCGGCGATGCCGCCTGCGATGTGCCGAATGAGTTCGGGCCGCTGCCGACCCAGCTTGTCGAAGGCTGCCGTATCCATGCGCAGGAGCAGGCTGTCGCGCACGGCCCGAATACCGGCAGAACGCTGGCCACCGGCCAGCATGCCGATCTCGCCAACGATTTCACCGGGCGCGATCTCGGCGATCATTTGCTGGCCACCGTCGCCCGGCTCGGAAGAATCGATCCAGGTCTGCAATAACCCGCGGGCCACGAGGTACAACGCATCGCCCTCGTCGCCCTGGCGGAAGAGCCAGGCCCCGCCCCTGCAGACACACGGCTCGAGCACGCTTAAGATCATCGTGGCCGCCTCCTGGTCCGGGACGGCGAAATGGCGCCTTACCGCGTCTTCGAATAGCGACTGCATGGGTGGGGTGGTTACCGCTGTGAATACTTCTTATTAGCAGGCCGAGCCAGCTTCTGGCCGACCCGCGGGTACGATAGGCCGGCGGGCCGTTGAAATCCATCGGTGCCAGCGGCTGGCGGGCTACCGCTCGAGGATAGCCGTAACCCCCATCCCGCCTGCCGTACAGACTGACACCAGTCCGCGTCCCGACCCCTTCTGCTCGAGGATCCTGGCGAGCGACCCGACAATCCGCGCCCCGGTCGCCGCGAACGGATGCCCGATGGCAATACTGCCGCCCTTGATGTTCATCTTCGCGCGGTCGATCCTGCCGAGCGGCTGATTGCGCCCCAGCTTGTCGCGACAGAACTCCGGGGACTCCCAGGCCCTGAGTGTGGCCAGCGTCTGCGCGGCGAAGGCTTCGTGTATCTCGTAGAAGTCGAAGTCCTGCAATCCCAGGCCCGCGTCGGCGAGCATCGCCGACACGGCGTAGGCCGGCGCCAGCAGCAGGCCTTCCTTCTTCACGAAATCCACGGCCGCCACCTTGCCGTAGCGGAGGTACGCCTGCACCGGCAGGTTATGCACTTTTGCCCAGTCCTCCGATGCCAGCAGCACCGCGGACGCGCCGTCAGTGAGGGGCGTGCTGTTGCCCGCCGTCATTGTGCCGCCGGGACCACGGTCGAATACCGGCTTGAGTTTCGCAAGCCGCTCCAGCGAGGAATCGCGCCGGATATTGTTGTCTTCTTTCGCGCCCCCGAAGGGCACGACGAGATCCTTGTAGAAGCCTTCGTCGTAGGCCTTCGCCGCTTTCTGGTGGCTCTCGAGCGCGAGCTGGTCCTGGTCGCCGCGCGTGATGTTCCACTGCTTCGCCGTGATCTCGGTGCTCTGGCCCATGGACAGTTTCGTTCGCGGCTCGTTCACGCCTGGCGCCACCGGCTTGAACATCGAAGGGCGTAACCCGAGCCACGGCTTCAGCCGCCCGCCGAGGCTTCGGCCGCGGGCGCTGGCGAGCAGAACATTGGCGTACTCGTCCGGATAGACAATTGGCACGTCGCTGATCGTGTCCGTGCCGGCGGCGATCCCGGAGTCGATCTGGCCGAGCGCGATCTTGTTGCCGATGAGAATGGTGGCTTCAAGGCTGGTGCCGCAGGCCCGCTGCAGGTCGAAGGCGGGAGTCTCGGGGGCGAGCGTGGTGCCGAGCACACACTCCCGCGCCAGGTTCCAGTCCCGCGAGTGTTTCATCACGGCGCCGAGCGACACGTCGCCGAGGCGCTCGCCGCTTAACCTGAAGGCGTCCACGAGAGCCTGCAGTGTTGCCGTCATCAGGTCCTGATTGGACTGGCCCACGTAGTTGGTGTTGGCGCGGCAAAAGGGAATGCGCCGGCCGCCAATGATCGCGACCCGCCGCGGTGGGTTGTAGTGCATGGGAAAGCGCTCCTGTAATTATGCCAGTGGATTACTGGCCGAACGCGGGGCCGCCGGTATCCAGATACTCCGCTTCCTCGGCCGTGTTGGGGCGGCCGAGGACCTTGTTGCGATGGGGGAAGCGCCCGAACGACTCGATGATGTCGTGGTGCAGGTCCGCGAACTGGGCGAAGGTGGCAAAGGTGGCCTTCAACGTATCGGACACGCCGCTGACCATTCCCGAGTAGATCTTCGCGGAGCGTTCCTGGATCTTGAGAGACTCCGCGTGTTGCAGCGGCATGAAGAAGAACGCCTGCTGGAACGGGGTCAGAGTCTTGTATTCGCCCTTCATGGCGCCCTCGACGCACAGTTTCAGAGCGTGCGTATCGCGGGAAAACGCCTTCGGCGTGCCCCGGTAGATGTGCCGGCGGAACTGGTCCAGCAGGAGGATGAGCGCGAGCCGGCCCTCGGGTGTGGCGACCCAGCCGTCGAGGAGTCCTTTCGACGCCTTGTCCACCATTGGTCCGAACTCGGTGCGGATCACCGCATCAGTAACCGCGTCGGTGGTGAACCAGCGGTCCATGCGGCTGTCGATCGTCGGCTGATTCATGGTCCCGGGCTGGAACCAGAAGTCGAGAACACGGCGGATATCGGGGTCTGTCATGGATGAAGTGTAGGAGCGCCTTCAGGCGCGATCAATGCTGGTCGCGCCTGAAGGCACTCCTACTGGAGCCCTGCTACCGGAGTTCAATCTTCTGCTCGGTGACTGCGCCCACCGCCACGGTGAAGGCCGCATCCTTGTACTTCGGTGGGCCAAAGCGGGGCCGGAGGTTGTTGGAGAGTCCGGCCGGTTCCTTGGGGATGCCGATGAAGTTGCGTTCCAGCTTGCCATTGTCGTCCACGTCCTGGAAGACCGACAAGGCGTACTCACCGGCCGGCAGGAGCAGCTCGACGGTGACCCGGTCCCCGGCCCGGCTGCCCGCCACCTCGACGCTTTTCTGGGTGCGGTAGCGGTCGCTCAGCCAGTCGTCCTTCTTGTCGTAGACCCAGACGTAAAGCTTGCCCTCGTCCGACTTGATGTTGGTTGCGACGATCCGCAGGTTGGGGCCGTCCGCCGCCGTGGCGGCAGTTCCCAGCAACAGGGCGGCGGCGAAAAAGCATTGTTTCATGGCGATGTGGGTTCCCTCAGTCGTGGATGCCGATGGCTGAGCGGGCCGCAAGTGCCGCCGTTACCACGTCGGGCAGCCTGGACCCCAGCACGGTGAAGTGTCCCATTTTTCGCCCCGGCCGTGCTTCCTGCTTGCCGTAAAGGTGCAGCCGAATGTCCGGACGTTCGAGCAGTCCGGACCACTTCGGTTCGCCGTCAGACCACAGGTCACCCAGCAGGTTCACCATCACGGCAGGGCTCAGCAGGACCGGACTGCGAAGCGGCAGTCCGCACAGCGCCCGCACCTGCTGCTCGTACTGGCTGATGCTGGTGGCGTCGAGGGTGTAGTGGCCGCTGTTGTGCGGGCGGGGCGCCATCTCGTTGACATACAGCTCACCCTGGCTGATGAAGAACTCCACGCCAAGCGTGCCGATGAAATCCAGCGCCGTAGCAATACGCAGCGCGCACTCTCTAGCCGACTCGGCGAGCGCCGGGCTAATGCGGGCCGGTACGATCGACACGTCGAGGATGCCGTGACGGTGGCTGTTTTCGGCGACGGGGAAGCATTCGGCGGCACCGTTCGCGTCGCGCGCCAGGACCACCGACACCTCACAGTCCAGTGGCAACAGTGCCTCGAGCACACAGGCCCTGCCGCCGAGCTTGCGAAAGGCGGCCGGTGCCTCGTCTCGCGTGGCAACCCGCACCTGGCCCTTGCCGTCATAGCCGAGGCGCGCGACCTTAAGCACGCCAGGAAACAGTGCGGGGGCCACCGCCGCCAGATCCTGCTCCGCACGGATTACAGCAAACGGTCCGTGCGGCAGATGCTGGTGGCGGAGGAAAGATTTTTCGGCGATGCGGTCCTGGCAAACTGACACCGCGGCGGCCGACGGCCGCACGCGCACCGAGCGGGCGAGGTACTCCAGGGTGGGGGCGGGCACGTTCTCGAACTCGGTGGTCACTGCCGCACAGTCAGCGGCGAGCGCATCAAGGGCGGCCCGGTCGTCGTAGGCGGCTGCGAGATGGCGGTCGGCGATCTGGCCGGCTGGGCTGGCCGGGTCCGGGTCCAGAACCTGGACGCGGTAGCCCAGTTTCTGAGCTGCCTGCACGAAGAAGCGTCCGAGCTGGCCACCGCCCAGCAATCCCAGCGTGGCGGGGGCGTGAATCGTCGTCGGCGGTAAGTCGCTCGCGGCGGCGGGCATTCAGTCGACGAGCTTCATGGCCATGACGGCCTTCGCCTGCCGCTTTCGAAAAGCAGCGAGCTTCTGCATCAGTGCCCCGTCCTCGCCCGCGAGTACCGCGACGGCAAACAGCGCCGCGTTGGCCGCGCCGGCCTCGCCGATGGCAAACGTGGCTACCGGCACGCCCTTTGGCATCTGCACGATGGAGAGCAGCGAGTCATGGCCTGCCAGCGCCTTGGACTGCACCGGTACGCCGAGCACCGGCAGGGTGGTCTTGGCCGCCAGCATGCCGGGCAGGTGAGCGGCACCGCCGGCGCCCGCGATGATCAGCTTGAGGCCGCGGCCCCTGGCGGTTTCGGCGTACTCGAACATGAGTTCGGGGGTGCGGTGCGCGGAGACCACCCGCTTTTCGAAGGGCACGCCAAATTCCCGAAGAATCTCGGCGGCGGCCTTGAGCGTGGGCCAGTCGGAGTCGGAGCCCATGACGACGCCCACGATCGGCCCGCTGCCGGTCGTGCGGGGGCCGATTGCCACTACCCTGGCGGCCGCACTGCCGCGTTTTGATCTGGTCGCCATTGATACATTCTACGCCGGGACCGGCTGTTGTCGCGGCTGTAGGAGCGGCTTCAGCCGCGACCCGACAGTCGTCGCGGCTGAAGCCGCTCCTACAGGTTGAGGAGGCGGGCCAGCGCCAGGATGCCGGCAACGCTGATCACGTCGGTAATGCGCCCGTCCATGGCCATCGCCAGTGCTTCCGTGAACGGCAGGCGCCGGATCTCCAGCTGCTCGGTCTCATCGAACTCAGGGTCGCCGGTCGTCAGGCCCTCGGCGAGGAACACGTAGCCTTCCTCGTCAGTGACCGAGTTCGAGGTGTGAACTGTCAGGATCTGCCGGAGGCGAGTCGCTTCGAGACCGGTTTCTTCTTTCAGTTCCCGCAGCGCGGCTGATTCCGGGAGTTCGTCGCGGGGCGCACCGCCCATCGGCAACTCCCATGAGTACTCGCCGAGCGGAAAGCGCCACTGGCCGACGAGCCAGGTGTGCTGATCGGCATCCAGGGGAATGACGGCGACGGCGCGATTCTTGAAACTGATCTTGCCGTAGCGGGGGCGGGTGCCATCCGGCGCCACCGTATCGTGGGTCGTGACGACGAACCAGGCATTCTCGAATTCGAGTTCCGTGGAGAGTGTCTGCCAGGGGTTCTTTGCGACCGCGTCAGTGGGCTTGGCCATGTGCCAGGGTTTCCTTGAGTCGATTGAACCAGAGGTGCATGCCAAGTCCGCGCAGGGTCATGAACGCCGTAAATGCGAGCCACAGGCCGTGATTACCGAGATCCTGCGTGAGGAACCAGACGGGCAGAAAGACGAGGACGGCGGCCGACGTCATGATCACGCGCATCTCACGGCTTAGTGTCGCGCCCACGTAGACGCCATCGTAAAAGAAACTCCATACCGAGATCACCGGCAAGACAATGACCCACGGCAGGTATTCAAGCGCCGTCGCACGAATGTCCGGCAGGCTGGTCAGTGTCCGGATGATTGCTGGCCCCGCCGCCCAGAAGGCCAGGCTGAAGATCGCGCCGAAGCCGAGTGACCACGCCAGCGTTCGGCGGACGGCACGCAGCATGCCTTCGCGATCACGGGCTCCGACAGCCTTGCCCACGAGCGCTTCGGCGGCGTTGGCGAGACCGTCGAGTGCGTAGGAGGTGAACCACTGGAAGTTGAGCAGTAGTGCGTTGCTGGCGAGGAATACGCTACCCATGCGGGCGCCCTGAACCGTCATGAAGCCGAACGTGAACATCAGCGCGAGGGTCCGGATGAACAGGTTGCCGTTGATCTTCAACAACGCGCGGTAGGACTGCAGATCCTTGAGGCGCGTACCGGCCCAGTTGCCGGGATAGCGCTTTAGTTCCCGTCGAAGCAGCCAAACGGCAAGCGCCGCGCCGCCCAGTTCGGCCAGCAGCGCGCCGGTCGCCACCCCCCGCACCTTCAGGCCGAGGCCGAGTACGAACCAGAGGTCGAGCGCGACGTTGCTCAAGTTGATCACCAGCGTGATGGCCAGCGGCCCACGGGCGTTCTGCATGCCGAGCAGCCAACCCAGGGCGGCGTAGTTAAAGAGCGTGGCGGGGGCGCTCCATACCCGGATGTCGAAATATTGTCGGGCGTAGCGCGTGACCTCCGGTTCCGCGCTGATGATGCCGAAGGCCGCATTGCTTATTGGCGCCTGCAGGATCACGACGAGTGCGCCGAGTACGAGCGCGACGATAATGGCTTCGCCGAGTGACTGGCGGATCGCCGTGCTGGCGTCAGGGTTGTGCGCACCGGACCCGTGCGCCTGGGCCGTAATGCCCGTGGTGCCCATGCGCAGGAAATTGAAACCGACGAAGAGGATGCTGAAAACTTGCGCAGCGGCAGCGACTGACGCCAGGTAGACCGCGTCGTCCAGGTGGCCCAAGACGCCGGTGCCAACGATACCGACGAGGGGCACCGACACCGACGACACGATCATCGGCAGGGCAATCGCCCAGATCGCCCGGTTACTGTAGGGGTCTTTCGTCAATCAGGCGCGAATGCCGAGGACGGCATAGAACTTTGCCAGCACCCAGAGCGGCCCGATGAGCAGGAAGCGCAGGTCGCGGAAGAAGGACGGTCGCCGGCCCTCGACGTAGTGCCCGATGAACTGGCCGATCCAGCCGACGGTGAACACGACCAGCGCCGTCAGCCACAGCGGCACCGGAAGGCCGGCCGCGAAGGCCAGCAGCGGCGCCACGACCAGGGCCGCCACGACCATGCCGAGGCCCAGTCGCGGTGCAAGGCGCAGGTAATACACATTGAGGATGATCAGGGCGGCCGTGCCAAAATTGATCCACGTCGATGATAAAGACCACGCGCCGGGGACGGGAATAGCCCACAGCAGCCCAATGAGCGCGATCGCGATCAGCGGCACGCAGATGCTGTGCATTAACCGGTTGAACGGGTTCTGATGGTCCGCCGAATACTCAGCCAGCAGTTGATCTGCCTGGTTTGTCATCCGGAAATTCATACGCCGTTCAGGGCCTGGCGGCAAGCCTTGCCGGAAATGAGGGCATGCCTAATTTTCCTGCGGAAATGAGGCATGTCCCCATTTCCGGCATTGCTGGCGGGCGCCGGTTCTGCCATAAAGCACCGGGCTGTGACGAAGTTTTTATGGGGAGTAACGGATGAGCAAGCAATCAATTCTGCGCACGGCTGGCCTGGTGCTTGGCACCGGCGTGCTGGTGGCGGGCTGCATGACCTACGACCCGTACACGGGCGAGAAGGAAGTGAGCAAGACCACCCAGGGCGCCGCCATCGGCGCCGGGGTGGGCGTGGCGGTCGGGCTGATCACGGGCGACAGCTCGTCGGAACGGAAAAAGAGGGCACTGCTCCTCGGCGCGGCTGGCGGACTCGCCGGTGGCGCCGTCGGTAACTACATGGACCGGCAGGAAGCCAAGCTGCGCGCCCAGCTTCAGGGCACCGGCGTCAGTGTCACGCGCAGCGGCGACAACATCATCCTGAACATGCCCGGCAACGTCACGTTTCAGACCAACAGCTCGGACATCAATGCGAATTTCTACCAGGTGCTGAGTTCCGTGGCGATTGTCCTCAAGGAATTCGACAAGACGGTCGTCGAAGTTGCCGGTCATGCCGACAGCGTCGGTCCCGACGACAAGAACATGGAGTTGTCCCAACGCAGGGCCACCAGTGTGAGTGGCTACCTTGGGGCCCAGGGCATAGACGGCCAGCGCCTGATTACGATCGGTCACGGCGAGACCCGGCCTATTGGCAGCAACGACACCCCCGAGGGGCGGCAGCAGAACCGACGGGTGGAAATCACGCTGTTGCCGGTCACTCAGTAGGCCGAAGGTACCGGACCTTAGTTTTTGTAGTTATTGCGCAGCAGCGCAATAACTACAAAAACTAAGGTCCGGTACCTTTTTGTGTTTAAACGGCGGCGCGGAGCGTCTTCAGGACGTTCTGCTCGAT
>CAZPNN010000103.1:0-6426 GCA_964587605.1 uncultured Chromatiaceae bacterium | reverse complement strand
TTCTCGTCGACGCCCATGAAGGCCAGCAAGCCGTCATGAAGCATGAACAGATCATCGCCCAGCAGCGCCAGGGACAGCAGCCCCATTCCCGCCAGGTATCGCCACGCCCGGACGTGCGCCGCCCGGACGTGGACGGCTGTGAACAGCGCGATGCTGGCGGCGGCCGCCATCAGCACGGCGCCCAGGTAGTTGATCCAGCCGGTGACAAACGGCAGTTTCGCCACGGCTGCCGTGTCCCGGGTCAGCGTCGAGAACGGGACGCCAAGCCAGTCCGCCAGCAGGTAGGCGAGCGCCAGCACCACCAGTGGCGGGATGTAGCTCACCAGCAGCAGCCGGATGGTTGAATGGTCGTTGTTCATCGGGATACCGGCGCCTCGATCGCCACGGCACGAACATGCCGGCGAACCGGCGGTCCGCCGAGTATAGAACCGCTGCCGTTGTGCGACGATGTGCGCAGCTGGCAGCCGTGGACTCCGGATACGGGCCAATGAGCATTTATCTCTCCCATCGGGAAGCCCTGGATCGCGCCCGGCGGGCCGGGTGCCTGGTGGCGAGGCTGCACGGGGCACCTGACCTGGTGATCGGCATTCGCCGCGGCGGATTGGCCGTCGCCATGGCCTTTGCACACGGCGCCGGCGCCGCGCGTACGGCGTTCGTGACCCGCCGCGCCGGCACGCGGCCCGGCACGCTTTCGACCTTGTCCCGCTGGGGACGGCAGCTCGTGCCCCGGCGGCTGCGCCAGTGGGGCAAGAGCCTGCTCTATCGCCGGGTCATGGAGCTGCTGATGAAGCTGCAGCAGCCTGGCACCGGGTCGGCGCCCTTCATCGAAGAACAGGAGCAGTTACGCGAGTGGTTGTCCGCCGTAAGCTCCGTCGTCGTGGTGGACGATGCCATCGACACCGGGGTCACCATGCGGCGACTGGTGAAAACCATCCAGTCCGTGGGCCAGTCAGTAGGCCAGTCAGTAGGCCAGCACCGCCGGATCATGACGTTTGCCCTCACGTCCACGCTGGGACTCCGGGTCCACGAGCCCCAGCATCATCTCTTCGAGGGCGTCGTGGAGTACGTCGAAGGCGACCTGGGCCTGCTGGATGAAGCAGCCACGGCTCAAATCCTCGCGACATTCGAACCAACCGGTTCGTCCGAAGTGGGCACGCTCCGCCTGGAGCTGAGACTGCAGGACCTCCTGATACGCCCGCTGCACGAGTGCGTCGCCCGGGCCCTGATCCACGCCCTCGACACCAGCGGAAGCCGGATGGCCGGGCTTGGCCTGCGCATTCGCTGCGCGCTGTGGGGCCTTGGCGGCACACCGGAAGGCGTCATGGACGACCTGCATTGCCGCTACGACGCGCTGTCCGAAATTGCCAGGCAGGCCTTCGGCGCGGCGCTGGCGAGCGAGTTCTGCGCAGCCCTGCAGCCGCTGGCGCGGGACGCTGCGGCGCTCGCGAAGGTGGCGCTGACCGTGCGGGTCGTGCACGGCCGCTGGGTGGCAGAGCCGGCTAAGCGGGCGGTGGTTGGCGCCGAGGTTCTTGCGGCAGACTAGTGGATGCCGGAGGTGACGCCTCAGAACCCGACGGCGGGACATTGCGCAGCCCGATCTGCGGCAGCGGGCCATAGAACAGCACCTTAAGGCGCGTCACCACGTCGTAGACGGCCGGTACTTTCACGCCGACCAGGTCCACCGCCAGCCGGGCGGCGTTCCAGTCCACGCGCCACCAGCGCCGCAGCAGCGCAAAGCAGCGCTTGCGCTCCGCCGCATCGTCCACCAGCTCGAGTACGGCGCGCCGGTAGTCGCGGTACAGCTCCCAGGTGCGCGGGATGGACGGCGCGCACATGCCTCCGCGCTCGTGAGAGTGGTCGTTGGAGCGCGAGCTGCGGCCCGGATGCTCGCGATTCATGAACAGCAGGCGCGGCACGCGCACGAAACGGCCCAGCAGCCCCAGGGCCGCGAGGGCGGCGCGATCGGATCCGTAGTAATTGCCGATGCCACGGATGCGGCGCAGAGCGTCGGTGCGAACCACCCCGAAAATGTCCGTGCACAGGTGCCGGGAGAGAATCAGCGCCGCAAAACGCTCGGCCAGATCGGCAGACTCAGTCCCGGTGAGGCCGCCATCGTAGGTGCCGAGATCCCGACCGTCACTGTCGATGATTCTGACGTGGCTCTGCGACAGCACCGCGTCAGGGGCGGCCCGCAGCAATTCCACGCAGGCGCCCAGGAACTCGCGGTCCACCAGGTCATCGTGGGCAGCCCACCGGAACACGGGCGCGCGGGCCAGCTGCAGCGGCCTGTTGAAGTTGGGATTGATGCCGATGTTGTACTCGTTGCGGAAGTAACGGATACGCCGGTCCCGCGCGGCGTAGTCCCTGCAGATCTCGGCGGTGCGGTCCACCGAGGCGTTGTCGGAGATGATGAGTTCGAAGTCCGCGTAGTCCTGGCCCAGCAGGGCATCCAGCGCGGCGCCGAGGTAGCGCTCGCCGTTGTACACCGGCAAGCCGATGCTGACCGCTGGTGAAACGTTCATGGGCTCACAACGTTGTTACTCCGGCCGTTGCCGGGTGCCCGGATAAAGCGACAGGTGGGTTTACATAACAGCGGGCGCATGTCGCATAGTTTTTTTCTTGGAGAATGGTAGTGTAACCACTGAAAAGAATAAGTTTCCAAATGTCCATCACACCTGCTCCCTCCCCGAACGACATCCGCAACCGCGCCCGGCGGGAAGCGCCTGCGCCGGACCATCTGGTCCGGGAACGTGCGCCAATCCTCCGGGAAGTGACAACTCACGCGCAATCAGCGGCCGACTTAGGCACGCGCTGGCCGAACACTGCGGCTCACCCCGCGGCAACGCCCCTGTCCCAGAGCATCGTCATCGGCATCACCGGCATTTTCGATGCCGCCGCGACGATCATCACGGGCCTGCTGATGTACGCGCTGTATCTGGCCGACAAACACCCGGAAAAGCTTCCCATTTATGCGGTCACGGTTGGCCTGTACGCGCTCCTCTTCGTGCAGACGCTGTACGCGGCCGGGATGTATCGCTTCGCCCGCATCATCGAGCCCGGCCGGCAGGTGCCGCGGATCGTCGCCGCCAGCATGATCCTGTTCCTGATCTTCCTGGCCTGCGGTTTCATCCTGAAGATTTCCGCCGAGTTCTCGCGGGTGTGGGCCTTCGGCTGGCTGGCCATCAGCATGGTGACCGTGGTCATGAGCCGCTTCGCCGTGGCGGGTCTCGTGCGGCGCTGGGCGGCCATGGGCCGCATCAGACGGCGCATCGTCATCTATGGCGGCGAGACCCAGGGCGAGCGGCTGATCCGCCACATCGAAGAACTCAACGAGCCGTGGAACCAGATCGTCGGGGTCTTCGATGACCGGCAGAGCCGCATCGGCGAAGCCGTCGGTGGCTACCCGGTGCTGGGCCGGCTCGATGACCTCGTGGACTGGTGCCGGCGCCACCGCGCCGACGACATCCTGCTGGCCCTCCCCTGGTCTGCCGATGTGCGCCTGCTGGAGATCACCCGGGAGCTCGCCGCGTTGCCGGTCAACATCCGGCTCAGCCCGGAGGTGGCCGGTGCGCGCCTGGTCCACCAGCGGACCAGTCACCAGTTCGGCATTCCGATGTTAAACCTCATGGAAAAGCCGATGTCGGGCTGGAGCGCTGTCATCAAGCAAATCCTCGACCTGGTCCTGGGCTCGATCTTCACGCTGCTCGGCCTCCCGCTCCTGCTCCTGACGGCGCTCGCCATCAAGCTGGAAAGCCCTGGGCCCGTGTTCTTCCGGCAGCAGCGCTACGGCTTCAACCACCAGCTGATCGAAGTTTTCAAGTTCCGCACCATGTACGTGGACCGCCAGGACGCCCATGCCGAGCAGCTCACTGAGCGCAATGACCTGCGTATAACCCGCGTCGGCGCCTGGCTGCGCCGTCTCTCCATCGACGAGCTGCCCCAGCTGTTCAACGTGCTGCGCGGCGAGATGTCCGTGGTGGGTCCGCGCCCCCATGCCCTGCGCGCCAAGGCCGGCGGCAAGCTCTACGAAGACGTGGTGGACGAATACGCGGTCCGGCACAAGGTAAAGCCGGGGATCACCGGGTGGGCCCAGGTCAACGGCTGGCGTGGCAGCACCGACCGCGAGGAAGACCTCATCGGCCGCGTCCAGCACGACCTGTACTACATCGACAACTGGTCGGTGCTGTTCGACTTCATCATCATCCTGCGCACCGCGTGGGTAGTACTGCACGGCAAGAACAGCTTCTGACGACGCGCCATCAGCGCCCGCCGAGCACCTCGCGCCCAAGTACCTCGCGATAGAGAGCCACGGTGCCGGCCACCATATTCCGGGCGGTCAGGCCGGCCGCGCGCTCCAGCGATCGCTTCGCCATGGCGCGACGCAGCCCGGGATCACCCAGCAGCAGGCCCAGCCGTTCTGCCATCGCGGCGGCGCCCCCCGCCTGGGGCACGATGAAGCCGTTGCCGCCCTCCTCGACCACCACGCCGGCCCCGCCCACGGCCATGGTCAGGATGGGCAGACCACGGCAGGCGGCCTCGGACAGCACGTAGGGAAACCCCTCGTAGCGGCTCGGCAGCGCGAAGATGTCGAAGCCGGCCATCAGCGCCACACCATCCGCCTGGCCAGTGAACCGGGTACGGTCCGCGATGCCGAGATCGCGCGCCAGTGATTCGAGGGCCGCCCGTTCGTCGCCCTCGCCGACGATGACGAGCCGCGCCTGATGGTTGCCCGGCGCCAGGGCGAAGGCGCGGATCAGGCGGTCCACAGCTTTCTGCGCGGACAGGCGCCCGACGAATCCCACGCAGGGGGTCGCGTCAGGCAGGCCCAGCCGGGCCCGGGCGGCCGGCCGGTCCGCGGACGGCAGCGGGCTGATGCCGTTGGCGATCACCGCGAGCCGGGCCGCCGGAATCCCCAGTGACAGCGCGTGTGCACGCTCCTCCTCCGAGACGCAGATAAGGCGTGCACCCCGCGCCGCGAGCAGCCGCTCAGTCAGCACGTAGACGGCCCGCGGTAGCGCACCCAGGTCCGGGTCCAGCGTCACGAAGGCGTGAGGCGTGTAGAAGGCGGGAATGCCGAGGCCCGCCACCGAAAGCCGCGCCAGCGCGCCGGCCTTGGAACTGTGGCCGTGCACCAGGTCGAAGGGCCCGGCGCGGCCCATCAGGCGCCGCAGGGCGAGCACCGCGGGGATATCACCGGGGCCCGGCGCGCGAGACATGTTCAGGCGATGGCAGCGCAGCCCGGCCATGGCGTCCAGCGCCTGGATGAAGCCGGGCTCGGCACGCCCGGGTGACCAGGCGACATCCACCCGGTGACCCGCGGCGAGGAGTCCCTGCGCCAGGTCCAGCACGTGGCGGGCGACACCACCTCCTGCCGACTCGATAACCAGCAGCACGCGCAACGCGCGGTCCGCCGGGCGTACCGGCTGCGGCGCCGTCCCGGGGCCGTGCCGATCAGCCGACGTAGTACTTCTCGAGGGCGCCGGCATAGGCACCGGAATCGCCGTAGGAGTACTGCGCGTGCTTGCGCGCATCCACCTGACTGAGCACCGCACCCACCAACCGCACGCCCGCCGTTCCGGTGAGCTGGCGCAGGGCCAGGCGCACCGACTCCCGGCGCGTCTTCGCCCAATGCACCACCATCACGGTGGCATCGGCCTTCTGGGCCAGGATGCGAGCGTCGGCCGCGGCCAGCACTGGCGGGGAATCCAGGATGACGAGGTCAAAGCGGGTGCGCAGGTCCGCGAGCAGTTCATCCATGCGCCGGGAGCCGAGCATGCCGGTGACGTTGGGCATGGTCGTGCCCGCCGGCAGAATGAATGGTCCCTGCTCGTTGGGGCGCTGGAGAACCTCGTCCACGCTCTTGCGGCCCGCAAGCACGTCCATGAGACCCGGCTCCTTCGGGACGAAGAACGCGTCATGCACGGCCGGTTGCCGCAGGTCCGCGTCGATGATCACCACCCGCTGGTCGGAGCGGCTCTGCACCCACGAAAGCGAGCTGGCAATGCTGGTCTTGCCCTCGCCCGGCTGGGCCGAGGTGATCAGCACCGTCTTCGGCGGCCGGTCCTTTGAATCAAGGCCAATGCTCCAGGCCAGCGTGCGAATCGCTTCGCTGTAGGCGGACGTCGGCCGCGCCGTCAGGTAATCCACGAGCCGTTGATCCGGGGCCGAGCGTACGGCCATCGGAATGAAACCGAGCGCGGCGGCGCCGGTCTGCTGCTCGATCTGCTCACCGCTACGAAAGCCACTGTCCAGCATTTCCAGCACCAGGATCGTCAGCAGGCCCAGCAGGGTCGAGGCGAGGAGCGTCAGCCCGAGCACCACCGGAACATTGGGGATCGACGGCTTGACCGGCGGGTCGGCCGCCGCGACGACGCGGGCGTCAGCCGCTTGTGACGCGATATCCTGCTGGCTCATGGTGGCCTTCTG
>CAZPNN010000102.1:0-4160 GCA_964587605.1 uncultured Chromatiaceae bacterium | reverse complement strand
ATCGGCTGGGTGGGACTGTATACCCGATTTCCTGGGCGAATAACGCCTTGCTGGCGCAGCGGGAGTTCACGCTGGACGGCAAGCAGTGGTACGAAATCGGCATTCGCGACGAGATCGGCAACTACAACCTGTACCAGGCGTCAGTAGTGTCCCAACGTTGAGCTCGTCGGCACATCTAAGCTATTGAACAGGGTGCATAAAATACGTGCTGTGTCTGGTCTCGATTTGAACATCGATAGGCCCTCGCGCAACGTGACGGCGGTTCTCGCCGCGGAGTTGCTCGATGCATCAAGGCCAGCTCGTCTTTGCGCAGTTGATGCGCCATCTGCCGCTCAGTACCTTTCGCCGCTGCGTGGCGCATTACGCCGGCGAGCACAAGGTCAAGAGCTTCTCCTGTCTCGATCAGTACCTGTGCATGGCCTTTGCGCAGCTGACGTATCGGGAGAGCCTGCGCGACATTCAGGCGTGCCTGCGCGCCCAGTCCGCCAAGCTCTATCACCTGGGGATCCGTGGCTCCGTCGCGCGCAACACGCTGGCCAACGCCAATGCCACGCGCGACTGGCGCATCTACGCCAGCTTTGCTCAGCGTCTGATTCGCCTGGCACGCGGCTTGTACGCCGACGAGCCCTTTGGGGTCGACCTGGCCGAGACGGTTTATGCGCTCGATGCCACGACCATCGATCTGTGCCTGTCGGTATTCCCCTGGGCACCGTTTCGCGCCACCAAGGCGGCCATCAAGCTGCACACGCTGCTGGATTTGCGCGGCAATATCCCCAGTTTCATCCATATCAGCGACGGCAAGCTGCACGAGGTCAACGTACTGGATCTGTTGCTGCCGGAGCCCGGCGCCTACTATGTGATGGACCGCGGCTACCTCGACTTCGAGCGGCTCTATCGGCTGCACGAAGCCGGCAGCTTCTTCGTCACACGCGCCAAGTCGAACCTCAAAGCCGAGCGCCGCTACTCGCATCCGGTGGATCGGGCCAGTGGCGTGATCTGCGATCAGACCGTGGTCTTGAGTGGCTTCTATTCCCACAAAGGTTTTCCTGTACCGCTGCGTCGGATCAAGTACCGCGATCCGAAGACCGACCAGCGGCTCATTTTCCTGACCAACCAATTTACACTGCCCGCCCTCAGCGTCGCCGATCTCTATCGCTGCCGCTGGCAGGTCGAGTTGTTCTTCAAATGGATCAAGCAGCATCTGCGCATCAAGGCGTTCTTCGGCACCTCCGAGAACGCCGTCAAGACCCAGATCTGGATCGCCGTCTCCGTGTACGTGCTGGTCGCCATCGTCAAAAAGCGCCTCAAGTTGCCGCTCAGCCTCTATGAAACGCTACAGATCCTCAGCCTCACCCTCTTCGAGCAAACACCGCTCGATCAGCTACTTTCCCGCGCCGTCACTGACCTCGATCCGCCCGACGCGCATAACCAGATGAATTTATTCGAGTAACGTTGGGACACTACTGGTACCGGACCTTAGTTATATTAGTTGTTGAAATAAAGGTACCGGACCTTAGTTATATTAGTTGTTGCGTTTGCAACAACTAATATAACTAAGGTCCGGTACCTTTTTGTTGCGCGCACACCGGACAGGCCGGGGCCTTGCGGATCGCCACGGTGCGAGTGGCGCCGGACAGCGCGTCGTAGATCCACAGGCGATTGCGCAGGCCGGAGTCGAGGCCGAGCAGCAGCTTCAGCGCCTCCGTGGCGAGCAGGGCGCCGATGGTGCCGGCCACCGGCGCGAAAATGCCCTGGCCCGCGCAGTTGGCGAAGTTCTCGTCCTCGTCGGAGTACAGGCACCGGTAGCACGGGCTGTCGCTGTCGTTGTTGAGGAAGACAGCAACCTGCCCCTCGAAGCGGATCGCGGCGCCCGTTACCAGCGGAGTGCGGGCGGCGACGCACGCGGCGTTGAGCGCCAGCCGCGTCGGAAAGTTATCGGTGCAGTCGAGCACGAGGCTGCACGCGCCGACCGCATCGCGCAGTTCGTCGGCGTCGAGCCGCCGGTTCAGTACGTTGACGTGCGGCGCAGGGTTGGCAGCGCGCAGGCGCTCTGCCGTAGCGTGCGTCTTGAATTCGCCCACGTCAGCCTCGCGGAACAGGATCTGGCGGGGCAGGTTGGTGACGTCGACGGTGTCGAAGTCGTTGATCACGAGATGGCCGACGCCGGCATTCGCCAGGTAGAGGCTTGCCACCGACCCGAGGCCGCCGAGGCCCACGACGAGCACGCTTGCCTGCTCGAGCCGTCGCTGACCGCTCTCGCCCACCTGAGGCAGCGTGACGTGGCGGCTGTAGCGAACGGGATCGACGGTAGTCATGGCGCGGCCTCCCCAAACCGGCCTTCCGACACCCGCGGGCGGCCGGCAAGATCGGCGGTCGTCGTGATGCTGTGAAAGCCGGCGCTTTTCAGCAGGGCACACACCTCGCTGCCCTGGCGAAAGCCGTGCTCCAGCAACAGCCAGCCGCCCGGGTACAGGTAACGCGGGGCCTTTGCGGTAATCGCGCGGTACGCGTCGAGCCCATCCGTGCCGCCATCGAGTGCCAGGCGCGGCTCAAAGTCGAGTTCCGGGTCGGTGAGGCTCCATTCGCCGGCGGCGATGTAGGGCGGGTTCGACACGAGCAGGTGAAAGCGTCCCTTGCTGGCGCCCGGTTCTGGCAGCGACTCGAACCAGTCACCTTGTCTGAAGCTCACGTTGTCCACGTTGAGCGCAGTGGCATTGCGCCGGGCAACCTCGAGTGCCAGCTTGCTGAGGTCGGTAGCCGTTACCTTGCAGGCGCGGCGTTCACAGGCAATAGCCAGCGCGATCGCACCGGTGCCCGTGCCGAGGTCCGCAACGGACCAGGCGGCGTCCGCGGGAATCCGGCTGAGTGCCCGCTCCACCAGCAGTTCGGTTTCCGGGCGAGGCACCAGCGTGTCGTCAGTGACCTCGAGCCTGAGGTCCCAGAATTCGCGGTGGCCTGTCAGTTGGGCCACCGGGCAGCGGGTTTCACGCCGGGCGAGCAGCGCTGTGTAACGGGCCTCGGTATCGGCCGGCACGCCGGTGAACAGCGAACGGTACAGGTCTACCCGGGTCTGGCCGAGAGCGTGTGCCAGCAGCAACTCGGCGTCCAGCCGCGGCGAGTCGCCAAGGCCGCCCAGTCGCCGGGCGCCGTCGCGCAATAGCTGGTCCACAGTGCTCATGGGGCTATGTTAGCCTGCCAACCCCCGCGACCTCCCATACAACGATTGAGTACCAGGGCCCTGCCATGGCAAAAAAACCGAGCCAGTTTGAGACCCGCGTGATTCACGCCGGCGAAACCACCGATGCAGCCACCGGCGCCGTCATGCCGCCGATCGTGACGAGCACGACCTTCGAGTGGGAAGCGCTCGGCCAGCCGCGCGAACATATCTATACGCGCTCGTCGAACCCCACCCGCGACGCGCTGGAGCGCTGCGTGGCCGAACTCGAATCGGGCGTGCGGGGCCTGGCCTACGCCTCGGGGCAGGCGGCGACTGCCGGCATCCTTGATCTGCTCGACGCGGGCAGCCACGTGATCGCGCCGCTCGATTTCTACGGCGGTACCCGCCGTTTGTTCGACCAGGTGCGCCGGCGGATCAGCGGGCTAGCCCTGACGTTCGTCGATATGACGGATGCCAGTGCCGTCGCCGCGGCGGTTCGTCCCACGACGAAACTGATCTGGATCGAGACGCCGACCAACCCGCTGCTGAAGATCACGGATATTGCGGCGATCGTCGCGATCGCGCGCCAGCACAAGGTGTTGACCTGCGTGGATAACACGTTTGCCACGCCCTGCTACCAGCGGCCGCTGGAACTGGGCGTCGACATCGTGATGCACTCGGCGACGAAGTATCTCGGCGGGCACTCGGATGTGCTCGGCGGCATCAACGTGGTCGGCGATGCCGACCTCGGCAAGCAGCTGCACCTGTTGCGCAGTGCTTCGGGCGGCGTGCTCGGACCCTTTGATTCCTACCTCGTGCTCCGTGGCATCAAGACGCTCGCGCTGCGCATGGAACGGCATTGCGCGAACGCGCTGGCCGTTGCGCAGCACCTGGAGAAACACCCGCGCGTGTCGCGGGTGTACTACCCCGGCCTGCCGGCTCATCCACAGCACGCGCTCGCCAAACAGCAGATGCCTGGCTTCGGCGGCGTCGACTGTTTCGA
>CAZPNN010000101.1:0-12651 GCA_964587605.1 uncultured Chromatiaceae bacterium | reverse complement strand
CGTTGCCGTGGGGCAACCTCGCGATGGTTTCGGACCCCTGCCCGCGCTGGGCCGTCTTCCGGATGCTCGAGCAGACGCGTTCCTCCCAACCCGCGTCGCAGATTTCCGTGCTCATCGACGGCGACCAGTCACTCCTTTATTGCTGCCATTCCGTGCGCACGAAGGACATGGCTGGCAATCCGCACGTCCTCTCGGTGGGAGTGGACCTCGTTCCAGCGCTGGAATCCCACGGCATCGATGCCGGGGAAGTGGTGGAGAGCGTCGGACGGGCATGCCGCCGTCACGCTGGCCAGGCACCGGTACCCGTCGAGGCTGCCAAGGCCATCCGGGCTGTCGGACGAGTGCTGAATATCGAGTGGATCGGCGACGCTCTTGATTCACCGGCCAGCGTGATCTGCCCGCGAAGCAGCGCCTGTCCGCGGACGCCCCGCTGCAAGTCCGTTAACCCCACATCCCGAGCCGCCGAGATCGACGACGTGCGCCAGCAGATCCTGAACCAGGTTGACAGCTAGGCTCGGACTGAAGCCAGCTTCAGGATCACCCTCGCCTCGTCTGTCGTCACCGGCGTAATCGACAAACGGTTACCGCGGCGGAGTATCAGCATCTGCTCAAGCTCTGCACGGGCACGAAGATTTTCGAGCGACAGGACCTGCGTGAATCGGGTCTTGATACGGACATCCACGGCAAGCCAGGTCGGCGCTTCACGGCGGCTCTTCGGGTCGAAGTATTCTGACTTCCGGTCGAACTGCGCCGCATCCGGATAAGCGGGGCCGGTGACGGCCATGACACCAACAATGCCCGGCTCTGTACAACTGGAGTGATAGAAGAATGCCAGATCGCCCCTGGCAAAATCGTCGCGAAACATGTTGCGAACCTGATAATTGCGCACGCCGCCCCAGCTTGTAGCCCGGTCCTTCTCCAGATCATCAATACCGTAGACCGACGGCTCGGACTTCATGAGCCAGTAATTCATCATCGCCACCTTAAGGAAACTGCGAGCAGTATATCGCTGGCGATTGAGTAGCCTCTGGCCAATAGGCATCATTGCCGGGACGCATCGACGGGAATACCACCATGCTCGGCCGGCTGCAGGATTTCATCTTGCGAATTTCGAGGACCTGGTGGCTCTACGTCACCGTCTTCCTGCTGTTCCTGGGTTCCCTGCAGATGCTGATGAGAATCGGCACCCGGTTTCCGGACGTTGCCGGCGGGGCCAAACCGTTCGACCTGCAGAATGAGCTGGTGGCGAGTGCGGTATATCCGCAACTGGCTGGCTATACCGCCCAGGCGTTCGAGTTGTATTACGCCTTTACCCTGATCGACTACGCCTTTCCGTTGTTCGCGGGCCTGTTCATCAGCGCCACGGTTGCCTTCGCTTTGCGAAACAGCTTGCCCCGTTTCTACGAAGCTCTGGTCGCCCGCAAGCTGCTGCTGGTACTGATGATTGCCACGGCCTTTGACTGGCTGGAAAACCTGGCCGCCATTGCGGCGATAGGTTTCTACCCGACAGAGTTCGCCTGGCTGCCCGTGCTGCTGGTAATCATGAAAAAGTTCAAGCTCGCCTTCATGGTGTTCAGCAATGGCGCCATGTTCGCTGCCGTGCTGATCGCGGCCGGCTGCTGGCTGCTCCGGCGGCGAAAATCTAGGTAGCCGCTGCGCTGGCCCTCTCGTCATCACGGGACTTGAGGCCGAAGCCAGCCACGGCGAGTATCGCAGTCAGGCCACCGAGTATCAGCAACGCCAGCTGATAACCCTTCGTCCCGCCGCCCCGGGAAGCCGCCACACCGCCGATGATGGCCGCGCCGCTAAGCTGACCGACGGACAGAAACACCGTGAGCAGCCCCTGCGCCGAACCACGATCTGCTGGCGACGATTCATTCAGCACGATGTAACGAAGCGGCGCGCCGAGCAGCGCCGAAAATCCGAGGCCGCCAATAATCCCGCCAACGATGAACAGTGTGATGGTGAGGTCGGCAAGAGCGTACATGAGGGCGCCGATGGCTACGCAGGCAAGACCCGTCTGCACGATAAGCCGGGATCCAAGCGCGTTCAGCAGGCGGCCGACCAGCGGAGCGCCGATCGTCGTGGCCAGCACGGACGGCAGCATCAGCAGGCTGGCGTTGTAGTCGGTCACGCCAAGTGCCGCGACAGCGAGTGCCGGAAAGAACGCCGTCCCGGCTTCCAGGGTGCCTGTACCGATGGCGATTGCGCCGGTCAGGCGCATCTGCAGCGAGTCCAGCAGACGGGGCGGAACGATCGGGTCCACCGCCTTGCGTTCGACACGCCAGAAGACGGGGGCCAGCACGACCGACAGTACAGCAAATGGCGCAACCGGCAGCGACACCAGACTCGCCACGACGTTGCTGCTATCCAGTTCGGTAAGAACAATGGCGACGCTGCCGAGGACAACCGACAGCAGCAGGGCGCCGGTTGCGTCGAACGGCTTTCGCTCCGCCGCGCCAGAGCCCGGCAGCAGGCGCAATGCCTGCCAGATGAGAACCATGACGATTGGCAGGTTGATCAGGAACAGCCAGTGCCACGAGAAGCGCAGGAGAATTCCGCCAAGAATCGGTCCCAGCAGGAAGGCGATACCGAACACGGCGCCAAGCAGTCCCAGAGTTTGTCCACGCTTTTCCGGCGGAAAGGTATCGCCAATCACCGCGCTGGCAACCGGAAAGATTCCACCCGCTCCCAGTCCCTGGATCGCCCTGCCAACCAGAAGTATCCCGAAAGACGGCGCCATCACGAGGATCAGTGACCCCAGGCCAAACAATGCGAGGTTGAGCACATAAATCGACCGGCGGCCGTACAGGTCGGAGAGCTTGGCCATCAGCGGCGTGCCAACCAACTGGAACAACACGTAGACACTGAATATCCAGGCCATTGACCGGGCATCGATGCCGAAATCCGCCTGAATGGCCGGTAGCGCCGGGCCAATAATGGCCAGGTCGAGCGCGCCCATGAGCACGCCGACCAGGAGAATCAGCAGCAGCGGACGTAGATTTGGCTGGTTCACATCGGATGGCCAGTTAGCGCCGCGGCAACGAGACCATCAACCCACAGCACATATTTCGGATTTTCGCTCAGCCCATGCTCAGCAAAAGTGTACTCGAGGCCGCGAAGGTCCGTCTTGATGTGCTGCTGCACGCCGAAACTTGCCCCGGCAACGGCCACAACCACGACCTTCTTGCCGCTCTTGGCGGCCTGCTGGATCCACGTGCGCAACCGCCGGACGTTCGACTCCCGAACAGGGAGTATCGCGTCGTCCTGCAGGTTGATGATCCGGACGTCGGCAAACTCCTTTTTGGCCTTGATCCGTTCAACATGCGCCTGAAGCACCTTCAGGTCAGGAACGTTGTCGGCGGCATCTTCCGGTCCGTGCCCGACAAGAATCAGCACTTCGTTGGCTGGATCAGTGCTGACCGACCGCGCATTTTCGTAAAGCATCTCGGTAATCAGGGCGTGGTCATTGAAGTGACCCGTCCAGACAAACTTCACGTCCGGCGCATTGATCGTCGGCACTGCCAGATAACTTGGCTCCGGATACATGCCAAAGATGTATTGCCAGTGACGTGTCAGGGTGTTGTATTTCGTGGTCGTCCCCTCGTCCACCAGGATGATTCGGCGCACGCCACGCGCACGGAGGTCATCCACCGCAGACTGCAGGTGGGCCGATCCCATCATGGCCATGCCGTAACCGATTGCGGTGGGAAATTTCCCGGCCATCGGCGCGAAGGCTTCCTTGAGAATGCGATCGCTGTTCTCGCCAACGCCATGGGCCAGGATCAGGACGCCGGTGTCGCCCTTGAGCCCGGGGTCACTGACATACCACTCATAGTCTGGCCCCATACCATTCATGTTCATGTCGAGTTCGCGGTCGGAAAGGCCGCGATAGAGAGCAACCTTCTTCCGCAAGCCCTCGCGCGCATCCGGCGTCATGTCATGGCGCTGGTTATACGACTCGAGGCGCTTGCCATCCGGCCCCATGGGAGGCACGGCACCGGCATGATGGTGGGCGTGCTCATCAGCGGCGGGCAGTTCGTTGGTGGCCACCGCCAGAATCAATGGCAGAACCAGAAACACCAGACGTCGTGCAACTCTATGTACTTTCATCAGAAATCTCCGTCAGTTCTCGAGAATCCGCTTGACCGCTCTGCGCAATTCCCGTTTCACAAACACGTTGTTTTTTCGGCGCAGCGCCTGCCCTGCCGCTGCGTCTACCATGCCCGCGATCAAGGCAGTAATCAGGGCGGTGTCGCGACGTTTGCCACGGACCAGCTGCGTTACTGCACCCGCCAGCGCGGCGGCGGGTAGTTCGTGGAGCTCCATGAGCTGCTTGCGAAGCTTCGGGGAGGCGCTGCGAATCTCCGCAATCAACTCCATGGTTGCGTGGGCAGGACTGGTGGCAATATCAATCTGCATGTCCAGCCATGCCTCAATCCGCCCGGCAGGATCCGGATACAGGGCGTCCAGGCTTCTCATCTGCTCGATATAGGCGTGCATGTCTCGTTCGACGCAGCCGAGAAGGATCGAATCCTTGTTGCCGTAATACCGATAGAGTGAGTTCCGGGCCAGCCCAACCGACCGGGCGATGTCCTCCATGTCGGTCTTGCGGTATCCACGCACACGAAAAAGTTCAGTGGCCGCATCCAGGATGCGGCCAGTCTGCACTTTTACATGCTCTGCAATGTTCTCCGCCTTAATGCGCGGAATGTGTCACCTCCAGCTGCTGCAGACGACCGTCAGCGATGTGTACGGCGCGGTCAACATAGGCCAGCATGTCTGGATCGTGAGTCACCATGAGCGTGGCAACCTGATGCTCGTGGCATTGGCCACGGAGCAGACTGACAATTTGCTGGCCGCGCGCCCGATCAAGCATGGACGTGGGCTCATCTACCAGCAACACGCCTGGCGACGACATCAGCGCCCGGGCGATTCCCACCCGCTGCCGTTCGCCGCCCGATAGCTCGGCAGGCCGGCGGTGGCTGCGGCTGTCCATGCCAACCTGCTGCAGCAAAGCCATGGCCCGGTCCCTGTCAGCAGAACGCGGAGATTTGCCCCGCAGGTGCACCGTCAGCAGCAGCTGATCCAGCACCGTCAATGCCGGAAGAAGGTTCGATTGCTGGAAAACAAAGCCGATCTTCTCGCGCCTGATACGGGTCAATTGATCATCGTTCAGGGCCGTAATCTCCGCGTCGGCCACGTAAATTCGGCCAGCGCTGGGCTTGCGCAAACCACCGCACACGGCGAGCAGGCTCGATTTGCCGGAACCCGACGGGCCAACTACGGCCAGCAATTCGCCAGGAGCCACGCTGAGCGACACATTGTCGAGAGCCTTTACCTGCTGGTCTCCGTCGCCGAGGAGCAGTGAAACGGATTCAATACGCAAACTCACCGGTCTCTCCCCAGTGCAATCAGCGGCTCTATCGATGTAATCCGGCGTATCGACACCGCACCACCCACCAGGCCGGCACCAAGCAACAGCAAGGACGAGACCACGACAGTGAGCGGCTGATAATGGAACGGCGTGCCCGCCTCGGCCGTCGCCTTGAACACCACGCCGGTTGCCAGCGCAAGACCCACACCAACAATCAAACCCCCGGTCAGGAGCAGCATCGCCTGGCCCAGCGAATCACGCAGCAGGTAGCCGTTTGAGGCCCCCAGCGCCTTGACGAGCCCGATTTCAGCCGTCCGCTGGATGGTCCAGATCAGGAAGAACGCACCGAGGAGCACCGCAGACGTCACCACGAGGAAGGCCTGGATGGCAGCAACGGTGAAAACCTCCACCTGATACGCCGGTGAGGTCTCGAATGATTCAGTCAGCGTCAGGGTCGTGGTGCCAAGATCAGAGTCCGCGGCTGCGAGTTGCTCGGGTGGCACGGCGGGGTCGATCTTCAGGGCAACGACACTGGCGAAATCGAAGACCACATCGGGCAGTTTCTCCCCCGGTGGCGCCCCTCCCGGCGGGCCGTAGGTTGCCTCCTGCCACTTGGCCAAGGGCGTGAAGACTATCGGCGCGTGCTCGTAGTTGCGCTCATCGCCGGTTATTCCTATCACGGTCAGTTCGGTCAGGACACGGTCGAGGGTAATCGTGTCCCCAATTTCCACACCCCGATCCGCAAGCAGGCGGGATATCACCACCCCGTTCTCTGTTGTGCCTAGCCGCTCGCCGCTTTCTGCCGGCACGTCGAGGAAAGAGCCAGGACGGATCCCCCAGAGCACGAATTCGAGCGGTTCATTACGCTGGTTTCGCCCGTTGAACGTGGTGTGCCCGAGGGGTTCTGCCTGTAGGACGCCGGAACGGGAACTAAAGCCCTCCCACATGGCCCGGTCTACCAGGCTGGACCGGAAGGTCGGTCGGTCGTCGTACTGAAACGCAAAATGCGTCGCCGGCGATGCAATCAATCCCGAGACGTTGTTGCTGATGAGCCCGCCGGACAATCCGGAGAGAAAAGTCATGAGGTAGGCAACGAGCGCCACCACCAGGCCCATCAAGGCGAAGCGCCCTTTGGCGTAGACGAGATCCCGGGAAGCGATGAACATGCGACTGCTCCTGGTGGCAAACAGGCCGCACCATGCACTTATGTCGACGTTTCGTCAATATATGTCGCCAAACGGCGCGCAAGGCCGACCCCGTTCAACGCGCAGAACGGCCCGGGTTTGAGGCTTTATGCCCGCAAATTTGGTGTATGCTCTCCGCGCCTGCCGGCTGTCAGCAGGCATAGCAGAGGGATGGGAACCAGTGGCGGTGGGCCGCTTTTTCGGGCGGGGTGTTCCGGAAGGGTACTCACTGATCATTGGCTGGCCGTTTTTCAGGCCATTTGAGTTTGGCCGTTTGAAAACCATGGATACAGGAGGACGACCGATGAGCACTTTGATTCGTCAGGCATGGCTTGCCCTGCCAATGGCGCTGGTAATGATTGCTGGTTGCGGCGGCAAGCCCGCCGACAAGGCGGCTGATTCCGCCAATCAGGCAATGGAAAGCGCGTCTGAAGCCGCTGAAGCTGCGGGTGATGCCGCTTCTTCTGCTGCCGATGCCGCTGGCGCCGCTGTTGATGCCGCTGGAACGGCTGTCGAAGGCGCTGCTGACGCCGCTGCCACGGGCGCTGCCGACGCGGCGGCTGGTGCTGCTGATGCGGCCGCTGGCGCTGCTGATGCCGCTGCCGGCGCTGCCGATGCGGCTGCCGATGCCACTGCGACGGAGTAGGCTTTCGAGGAAGAACTGATTGACTGATACAGTCAATCTTCGAAGACAGGGGCCGCGAATGCGGCCCCTGTTTTTTTGGGCACCAGGCCCCCTGCTATAGTCAACGGGCATGAAATTCCTTCGTTACCTGGGCTACGGCATCGGTGGCTTTCTGCTGGTCGCCGCCCTCGCCTTCCCGGTTGCAGCCTGGATTTACCGCGACATCCCGGCTCAGGTCCTTGAGGCCAAGTACACCACCCCCGCCTCCAAATTCCTCAATGTCGATGGCGTGCGGATCCACTACCGGGATGAAGGCAGCGGCCCGCCGCTGGTATTGATCCACGCCAACTTCGGCAGCCTGCTCAGCTGGGACGGCGCGGTCGATGTCCTGAAGGAGAAGCACCGCGTCCTGCGTTTTGACCTGACGGGCCACGGCCTGACCGGGCCGGACCCGTCCGGCGACTACAGCCTCGAACGCACCGTGCAGCTCACGGAGCGATTTGTCGACGCCCTCGGGCTCACGCGCTTCTCAATTGGTGGCACCTCGATCGGCGGCACGGTCGCCATGCATTACGCGGCGGCGCACCCTGAACGAGTGGACCGGCTCATCCTGCTCAGTCCAGGCGCCCTCGAAGGGCGGTCGGTGCAGCGCGCCGGGGGCGGCGTGCCCCGCGTGGCAACCGTTCTTGAGTACATCACCCCCCGGGCCATAGCCAGCTACATGCTGAAGAGCCGCTTCGGCGATCCTTCCCGGGTCGACGACAAGCTTATCGACCAGTGGTACGAAATGTGGCTGCGCGAGGGCCAGCGCGCCGCGATCCTCGCCCGCCTGCGCGCCTACTCCAGCGCTGACCTCGGCAAGGTCACGGCTGCTGTGGCCGTACCCACGCTGATCCTGTGGGGCGAAAAGAATCCGCAGGTACCGGTCGAACAGGCCGATGAGTTGCGCAGGATGCTGGTCAATTCGCCGGACGTGAAGATCATTAGGTATCCTGGCGTCGGCCACATGGCGGCCGATGAGGCCGGGCCGGAAATCGCCCGTGATATTGCCACCTACCTCGAAGGCAGCGGCTGACGCAGCATGATTCGCCCGGCTGGAACCTCTCTGGCTGTCACCATGGCCCTCCTGCTCGCCGGCCAGCCGGTCGCAGCCCAGACCACACCGGCTAAAACAGAGCCAGACAAACCTTCAACGCCGTGGAACACCGCTACGGCCCGCCCGCCTCCGCCCACTCCCGCGGCCAGCGACAGCACACTTTCCCTGCGCGTCTATGACGGCGTGAACTCCGGCAGCCCGCTGCCCTATCGGCCCCGCGAGCGAGACGACCGGGCCTACGCGGTCGATGTCAGCGCAATCATGAGTCGTTGCACCGATGGCAGTCTCGTTATCAAAGCGCTGCTGATTGGCGGTCACCTCACGCCCCTCGACAATCGCTGCAGCACCGAGTCGGGTTTCGTTCCCGGCACGCCGGCGCCGCAATGCGATGCCACCACCTGGAACTGCGCATCCACGCCTGCAAAGTGACGACGGCCCGCCGTGGCAGCACCGGATCGCAACTCCGGGTTCCCGCTTGCTATGCTCGGGATTCAGCCATTACCGGAGATCTTTCATGCGCCGCATTGTCCTTGCCGCCCTTGCCGCTGGCGTTGTCACCCTGTTTTCGGCCGCCACGTCGGCTGATACCGTCCCGGCCGATGCCATCAAGTACCGCAAGGCGGTCATGACCGCCATGGCCGCGCATGTCGGTGCCTTTCTGCTGGTCAACATGGGCAAAGTCGAACATCAGGACCATCTGAAGGCACATGCCAACGCGCTGGCCGATCTGGGCGCCCAGGCCAGGGTGGTGTTTCCGGCAGGCACGGACGCGGGCGATACGGACGCGCTGCCCCTGATCTGGCAGGAGCAGGAGCAGTTCACGAAACTGGTCACCAAGCTCGAAACATCGTCGGCGCAAATGCGGGACGCCGTTGCCGCCAATAACAAGGCCGGCGCGATGGCTGCTTTCAAATCGCTGGGTGAGTCCTGCAAGGGTTGCCACGACCGGTACCGCAAGCCGGATTGATGAGCGGAGTCTGCCGGGACAGCAGCCGGCGGCGGTCACTGCGCCTCCTGCTGGTCGGCGGGCTCGGCACTCTGGTGATTACCTTGGCCATTACCTTGGCGATTACCTTGGCCAGCACGGTGAATGCCGCCGAGCCGGCCAACCCACCTGCCAGCGTGGAGCGGGGCCGCTACCTGGTTCACGCCGGCGGTTGCCTCACCTGTCACACCGCCGACCGGCCGGACGCCATACCGCTGGCCGGGGGCCGCGCGCTCAAGACGGCTTTCGGCACTTTCTACGCGCCCAATCTCACGCCTGATCCGGACACGGGGCTCGGCAGCTGGACGCCGGCTGACGTAAGCCGCGCCCTTCGTGAAGGCGTGGCGCCCGACGGCAGCTATTACTACCCGGTCTTTCCCTACCCCTCGTACACCGGGCTGACCGACGACGACGTAACCGATATTGCCGCCTATCTGCGCAGCCTCGCCCCGGTTCGAAAGACAACGCCGGAACATGAACTGCCGTGGTTCCTGTCATCCCGGCTGGTCATGTTTGGCTGGAACCTTCTTAATTTCACGGCACAACGCTTCAAGCCCGACGCGGCACGCGACGACGCCTGGAATCGGGGCGCGTACCTCGTCCGCCACCTGGGTCACTGCGGCGAGTGCCATACCCCGCGCAATGTCCTCGGCGGACTCGATCGTAACCGGGAACTGGCGGGCAATCCGGCCGGGGCAGACGGTAAGGCGGTTCCCGACATTACACAGGACCCGGACTCTGGCATCGGGCGCTGGTCGCCTGACGAGATCGTCTTCCTTCTCGAAACCGGCCTGTTGCCGGACGGGGACTTTGCCGGATCCTTGATGAGCGACGTTATCGAGGACAACACTGGAAAGCTGACCCCCGCGGACCGGCAAGCCATTGCGGTGTACCTGAAGTCGCTGGGACCGGCGCCATGACCGGCCCCATAACCTGGCCAAAGCCACGCTTGCCATAATCAAGACGCCCAGTTGCGTCTACTCCGTCACGCTTCGAGACTGCCGCTGCTGCTAGATTGCTCGTGCCAGTCCAACAACATTAACTATATGGCTACGCTCCTACCCGCCCACCTGATTTCGGTGAACTGCGACCAGTTGCAGTTCGGCATGTATGTGGCCGAACTGGACCGGCCGTGGCTACAGACATCGTTCCATTCGCACGGCTTCATGTTGACCCGGGATGAACAGATCGAGGAACTGCGGCGCATCTGCGAGTACGTCTACGTGGATCCCGTGCTTTCCGAGCACGACGATACCGAGATGTTCTGCACGGGATTGACTGGCAGGGTCGCGGTGCTCACCCCCGCCGGCCAACTGACCCCGCTGGCGCGCCAGCGAATGGAGCTTCGCGTTCTGGCCCATGCTTTCGCGGAGAGTGTGCGGGGCGTGCGAAAGTCCGAAGCTCTCGCCTTGACTCCGCTGCGTCAGGCACTGACGCCGGTAGTCACCAGCCTGCTGGCGGATGCGGATACCATCCCGTGGTTGCTCGCCACCGAACTCAAGGTGGGCTTTCTGTACCGCCGTGCCCTGGGTTCTGCGGTGCTGATGGCGCTTTCTGGCAAACAGATTGGCTTTGAACACTCGCTGCTGGACGAACTCGCACTGGCAGGTTTGCTGATGGACATCGGCAAGCTGTCCGTGCCAATCGTGATTCTCGCCAAATGCCAGCCCCTGACCAACCATGAGCGCGGCTTTGTGGAGCGTCACGTCCAACGCGGCCTCTACATGGTTCGCTCGGCATCAACGATCTCCACAGCCCTCGAGGACGCAGTGCTCGGCCACCATGAACGCCTCGACGGCAGCGGCTACCCTCGCGGCCTGCGGCGGACGCAATTGCCGCTGGCGGCACGGCTCGCCGGCATCGTCGATACCTACGACGCGATGCTCCAGGATCGTCGCTACGCGCTGGCGATGGCGCCGCACGACGCCATGCGCTTGTTGAATGGCATGTGCGACAGGAAATTCGACACCGCCATAGTGCGCAGCTTCATGCGGGCCCTTGGCTTGTATCCGACCGGATCGTGGGTGCAGATTGCCGATGGCCGCCTCGGTATCGTGCGCCAGCAGACAGATGACGAACCGACGCGCCCGCGAGTCGCGCTGGTCTGCGACAGCGCCGGCCGCCAGCTGCCGACGGGCCCAACACTGTGGCAGCCGATTTGCCGCGGCGACATCCTGCGCGCACTTCGGCCTGGAGACGTGCGGGTTCCGCGCCGCCAACTCGACGAGTCCATCAGCGCCGCCGCAAATCTCGCCGCCTGACGTCGCTGGCCGTCTGGCCGGTGGGCTACAACCCGCGTCACCCTGTTGACAGCAGCACTCCGCCCGTTGAACCTACCGCAATGTGACAACGCGGTTGATTTAACAATAACAACAACGGGCCACCGGCAGGATCGCGCTGGAATTCCCGTCATTTTTTCGAAGTGATGGTCCGCTTTGCTGGCAACATCGATTCAGATCAATTCCGACAGCCTCTCGCAGCTGATTGCCCTGGGCTATGAAGCGGCGCTGAGCCGCCCCGCCTGGCGCTCGTTCGCCGAAGACGTGGCGACGGCCTCTGGCAGCCAGATGGCCATGATCCAGCACGTCGAGGATGATCATCCCGAGCGCTCCTTCCTGGTGTGCGGCGGACTGGGCAACGAATTCGAGGAAGTTTTTGCAAAGACCTGCTGGCGGAGCGAGGACGACCATTTCTGGAATGACATCCGGCAGAGGCCGTCCGGCACGGTCAGGCTCAGCCAGGATATCGTGGCGCGCGAGGTCATGCGCAAGTCGCCCGACTATGCCCGTGTGGCCCTGCCCTGGAAGCTCGAACACTTCCTGATCGGCGCCATCGCCACGGGCAACGGCACTTCCACGATTCTTTCCCTGGGCCGGACGGCGAAGCAATCGCCCTTTGTGGCAGGAGACAAGGCGCTCCTGAACCCGACTCTGCTCGCCCATCTCCGGCGAAGTTTCGTTTTACAACGGGAGTTTGATGCAGTTCGCCAGACCAACTCCATGCTGTCGGCGGTTTTTGATCTGACGCCGTATGGCCTGGTTGTCTTCGATGCCCGCGGCCGGCCTGTCACCGTCAACCAGCGGGCCGCGACGATCTTTGGGCTGTCCGAGGGTCTGACCCTGATTAACAGCCGGCTGCACGCCGCAGATCCCGCCGCCCATGCCAGCCTCGAGCGTGCACTGTCCATGGCTCTGCAGGGTGCGCTGGGGATGTTGATCGCGCCACCGGACCCGGTGATGGTCCCCCGCAAGAACCACTCAAGCCCCTACCAGGTCCTGTTTACCCAGTTGACGCTCCGCGACAATGACGAAGGCTTTTCGTCCAAAGCAGCCGTGGTGGCGATGATTCACGACGGCTGGGTTGGGGACACCAAATACAACCCAA
>CAZPNN010000100.1:0-2593 GCA_964587605.1 uncultured Chromatiaceae bacterium | reverse complement strand
ACCGGCAGCAGATCATCGTGCGCAACTCGGGGATGCTGGGTTATCTCGGCGACGCACCGCTGGCTGCGGCCGGCGAGATCGAAACCGGCGATCTGGGCAGCTTTGATGCCGATGGTTTCCTGCACGTGCACGGCCGGTTGAAGAACCTGCTGATCACCAGCCTCGGCCGCAACATTGCGCCGGAGTGGGTGGAGCGGGAGTTGCAGCAGGAGCCGGAAATTGCCGCCACGCTCGTGGCCGGCGAAGCACGGCCGTTCCTGACGGCCCTGATCAGCCCGTCCGCGAGTGGCACCAGCCATTCGCGGATCGATGCGGCGGTCGCGCGCGCCAATAGCCGCCTGCCCGACTACGCGCGCGTCCGCCGCTGGGCGCTGGCCGCCGAGCCTTTCACCTTTGCCAATGGTTCCCTTACCGCCAACGGGCGTCTGCGTCGTGGTCACATCCTGCGCGAGCACGAACAGGCACTGGAGTGGCTGTACCGGGAGTCGAGTATCCAGAAGGAGATTTACGCTTGAAGACCGCCACATTGAGAGATGCCTCGCTGCCGTTTCGCGAGCAGCTGCGGATCGCCACGCTCCGCGACCGGGAATTCCTGCTTCAGGCGCCGGTCATTGCCGAAGCCCTTGCCGGACACATCAGCCTCACCCGTTACCTCGCCTTCCTGGAGCAGGCCTGGCACCACGTGCGGCACACCGTGCCGCTGCTGATGGCCGTGGGCAGTCGCCTGCCGGATCGTCACGCGTCGCTCGGCCGCGACCTCCTGCACTACCTGGACGAGGAAATCGGCCACGACGACTGGATCCTGAACGACATCGAAGCCGCGGGCGGGGATCGCCGCGCGGTGCAGTTGTCCACGCCCAATGTCGAGACCGACGCGATGGTGGCCTACGCCTGGGACACGGTGCAGCGCCGGAATCCCCTGGGTTTCTTCGGCATGGTGTACGTGCTGGAAGGCACCAGCGTGGCCCTGGCCGTGCGCGCCGCCGACGCCATCGAGCAATCATTGCAATTGCCGCCGACGGCGTTCACCTACCTGCGCAGTCACGGCACCCTCGACCTTGAGCACATCGAGGACCTTGGCGGCATTCTTGACCGCCTCACCGATCCGGCGGATCGCGCGGCGGTCACCCAGTGCGCCAGGGCCATGTTCTGGCTCTACGGCCACATGTTTCGCGGGGTGGAGCGGCACGTTCCCGGCGACTGTGCCGAGTCAATCGTTGGTCAGAAGGAAAGGGCAAGCGCATGAAGCTGCCTCAGGCACGAGTACTGCTCACCGGAGCCGCCGGTGGCATCGGCGGCGCGATAGCCGCCGAACTGCTGGCGCATGGCGCCACCGTCCTGCTGGTGGACCTGAACGACCTGGCGCTCCGCCATCTCGTCGCCGGGAAACTGCAGGCGTACGCCGACCGGGTCGAGGTCTACACGACCAATCTCACGAAGGCCGACGATCGAACGCGACTCGCCGAGTTCGCGAGGACCTGGCGCGGTGGCGTGAACGTGCTGATCAATAACGCCGGCGTCAGTCACTTTCGTCTGCTTCACGAGCAGCCGGCCGAGGAGGTGGATCTTGCCCTTGCCGTCAATGTGCAGGCACCGATACACCTGTGCCGGCTCCTGCTGCCGCACCTGTGCCGGCAGGCGGATGCCCATATTCTCAACACCGGCTCCGTATTCGGCGGGCTCGGCTACCCGGCCTACTCGGTGTACTCCGCCACCAAGTTCGCGATCCGCGGCTTCAGCGAGGCCTTGCGCCGCGAGCTTGCCGACACCACGGTGAAGGTTCACTACCTGGCGCCGCGTGCTACGCGCACCGGTATCAACAGTGCTGCTGTCGAGCAAATGAACGAGGAACTGAAAGTGGCGATGGACACTCCGGCCATCGTGGCTGTCGCCGCGCGCCGGATGCTGGAGCAGGAGACCGCCGAAGCGGTGGTGGGCTGGCCTGAAAAGTTCTTCGTGCGCTTGAACGCGCTGCTGCCGCGGCTCGTCGATGGCGCGCTGCGCAAGCAGTTGCCGGTGATTCGCCGCCACGCCGGGACCTCGGCTTCGTTGCCGCCACCAGCCACTGACCTGTTATCGACGAGGGTACGTACATGAAGACATTAATCACGCAACGCCTGCCGGGAATGGCGCTTGGCCTGTGCCTGGCCTTCGGGCTGTCGCTGAGCGCCGCAGGCGAAACCGCCTCGACGGCGTCCTTCGACGCCGACCTCCTGGCGATCCAGACGAACTGGGCGAAGGCCAACTACCAGCTCGACGGTGACGCAAAGGAAGCGGCCTTTGACAAACTGGCGGAGCATGCGGCGGCCTTTACCGGGCGTAATCCCGGCCGGGCGGAGCCGCTGATCTGGGAAGGCATCGTGCTCAGCACCGCCGCCGGCGTGAAGGGTGGCCTTGGCGCACTCGGTCTGGCCAAGCAGTCGAGGGGCCACCTGGATGCCGCGCTGGCGATTGATCCGCAGGCACTGCAGGGCTCGGCCTACACGAGCCTCGGCACTCTCTATCACAAGGTTCCGGGCTTCCCCATCGGCTTCGGCAGCGACAAAAAAGCCCGGGAGTATCTCGAAAAGGCTCTGGCCATCAATCCGGCGGG
>CAZPNN010000099.1:0-7346 GCA_964587605.1 uncultured Chromatiaceae bacterium | reverse complement strand
AGGCATACGATGATTTTCTGCATGGCGGGATCCTCGAGGCCAGGCGGGACAAGTGGGGCAGTGGGACAGTGGGGCAGCCCGCTATTTTCAACGACGCCGGAAGGAGTAACAAGCCGTGGTGCCAGCAAAGACAAAAGTCCTGCGGGATTCACTGCTGATTTCGGCACAGGACCTGGCCGACCGTCTTCAGCGCGAGGCGGCTCCTGCGGTTTCCGGAGCATCGCCATTGGTCGTTCCATTGGTCGTTCCATGGGTCGTGGTGGATTGCCGTTTCAATCTGCTGCAACCGGATGCCGGCTGGCTCGCCTATCGTGACGGTCATGTTCCGGGAGCGTGGTATGCCGATCTTGACTGCGACCTGTCAGCACCGCGGGGAACCGGCACGGGAAGGCACCCCTTGCCCGACCCGGAGGTGCTGCGGGTTTTTTTGGGCCGCCTGGGCATCACCGCCGATACCCGGGTCGTTGCCTATGACGAGGCGGGCGGAGGCCTTGCCGCGAGGTTGTGGTGGCTGCTGCGCTGGATGGGCCACCGGCAGGTCCTCCTGCTGGACGGCGGGTTTGCGGCGTGGCAGAAAGCCGGCCTGCCGGTGAGCGATGCGATTCCGGAACCGCGGAGCGAACGCTTCACCGGCACTTCAGGTCACATGCCGGTGATGCACACGCCTGAGGTATCGGCTGCCCTGGCGGGGAACGCCATCCAGTTGCTGGACCTGCGGGCCGAGGAGCGATTTCTGGGGCGCGTGGAACCGATTGATAGCGTCGCCGGTCATGTGCCAGGAGCCCTGAACGTGCCATTCGCGGGGAACCTCGGCGCTGATCAGCGGTTTCACTCCACTGAACACCTCGCACAACGCTACGGACCAGTTATTGAGGGACGACCTCCCGGGGAGATCGTGTGCATGTGTGGCTCCGGCGTCACAGCCTGTCACGGCGTTTTTGCCCTTGAACTCGCGGGAGTGCCGGGTGCTGCCCTCTATCCCGGGTCCTGGAGTGAGTGGATCCGGTCGCGGGACCGGCCGGTGGCAACCGAATGAGATTGATCACCCTGGCCGGATCCCTGGTGGCCGTCTGTCTTATGGCCGCCTGTTCCGGAACGAATTCAACCCGGAGCGAGGAGCCAGCCAGGGCGAGAACGCGGATTCCGGCTCCGTCCGTCACGGGTGCCGCGGCCTGCTTCTACCCGCGACAGGTGCAGGACTTCCGGGTCCTGGATCGCAGCAACCTCATCGTCTACGCGCCCAATGACCGCCATGCGTATCACGTGCAGATCAGTCCGCCATCCACCGACTTGCGCTATGCGGACAGCCTGGCCTTTCTGCCCTCCAACGACCGGATCTGCGGGTATGCGGGCGAGCGCCTGATCATCGGCCGTTCGACCGATGGGCCACGCGCTGCCGTCATCGCCGTCTCCCGCCTGTCGCCGGAGAGCCTGGAATCCCTGCGGGCCGGCCATGACGGGGCGGCCAGCCCGGCAGTGGCGCCACAGCCGGGGCCAGGCGCTGCGATCGAGGGCCTTTCGGATTCAGTGCCAGTCGCGCCGCCAGCCGGAAAAGCGGACGGCACGGACGAAAAATAGCCGCAATGGTTGGCTACCGGGGCCATTCCCCGTAGAGTCTCGGCCGCCAAGCATTTCCAGGGATTTCGTCCGGCATGAACACCAGCATTCTGCAACGCGAGCATCGCGCCATTCGCGGCACCATTGCCTACACCAGCAACAAGCCGGACCGGGTCGGGCAGGATCGCGGGCGCGAGCATTTCCATATCACGGTACACAGTGACGGGCGGCGCACCTGCAGTGCCCACTCGGAAATCGACGATCGCCCCAGTGTCATGCGCGACATTGTCTACAGCCTCGACGAGCACTGGTTACCCACGGACTGCACCGTGCGACTTGCGGTAAACGACCGCTTTGTGGGCAGTGGCTGGTTTCGCTTCGGACCCGATTTCGCGGAGTGCGAGACGTACACGGCCCTTGATGGCCGTGTCACCCAGCGAATGGAAACCAAAGGCAGGCTGCAGGCCTTCCAGAATCACGCCATCGTCTGCGATGCCTGGCACATGCAGTTATTCGATCGCCACAAAGGACCCGGCCTGCAGAGCATCGACGAGATGCTGCTGTCCTCACCGGATCACCGCGGCGCCACCGGGCCGATGCTGTTCCGGATCGGCTTCGGTGTGGAGTACGTGGGCGAGGAGAGCATTACGGTCAAGGCCGGAAAATTCGATGCCCTGCATTTCCGTTTCGTGTCGTCGCCCGGCCTGCCACAGGCGCATCCGGCCTACGACATCTGGTGCACGGCCGATGGCGACTACATTTTCCTGAAGGGTGTCATCGGCGGTTACATGCTGACCGAATACGAGCTGGTGCGCCTCGAGTACGAGAAGGCCTGATCAGTTTCTGCCGCGGCCGGCGTCGTCCGGCAGCCCGGCCATTTCCACCAGTTCAATCCATTCGCCGGCGGGACCCACCGTGACGCCGGCTTCCTGGCCGCTGTACGGAAACTCGGCAATCCTCGCCGGCGGAGATCGCCACTCCAGCTGGAAATCATCCAGTTCACGGACCGCAAAGGTCACCATCGCCGGACCGGGAGGCAAGGAGCCCGTGCGCACGGTTCGCGGCATTGCCTCGCGTGGGTATTCGTCCAGTTCCACCAGGAATTCCTTCGGCAGGGCCGCGACGGCCAGCGGGTACGTGGTCCCGGCCGGCAGACCCAGTGCGCGGGACAGCACGGTGATCTGCCAGGCGCTGGCCTCGCCAACCGCCAGGCCCAGTTTCCTGCCGTAGAAGTCCTGCAGGACCGTCATCGAAGGCCCGCCCACGACCATGATGAACACCCGGTCGACCGGCGTCGCCGCCTGAGAGACTGGAATGCTCATGCCCGACGGAATCACACGAGTGAAATAGAGAAACTCACGGGCTGGCCCGATCGCCTGCATCGCGCGCGGAGCATCCGGGGCGCTCCACAGATCCCTGGGTGGTCCAACAACCTGGAACGCCGAGCCCTCGAACTGGCGGACCAGCGCGTCCGGGTCCTGCACAACACTCTCAATGGCATTCCAGCCGTGGGTCGTGCCGGCTTCAGGCATCACGGCCGCCGGATCCTCGATCATGCGCAGGTAAACAGGGCGCCCGCTGGCGGGCTGCAGGATCACAAATGATTTCCCGGCAAGGTCGGGTGCCGCCCAGAGCGAGGACTGCCCGGCGGAGATCACGCCACGGTGCACCGGCCGGTATCCCAGCTCGTCGCGGTAGGGGCCCTCCACGGCCGCCAGTTGAGTGACGAGAAGCGTCACGATCACGATAGATTTCAACATATCGGGAGCCTCAATCCGCGCGGTGATTAGCGAGAGTACTCCGGCCTCGGCTCCCTTGGGGAAGCGCCCCGATTCCGGTATGGTGGCCGCCGCATCAAAAGAGCGGTAAATCGATGACGGCAAAGGACGGCAGCGGCTTGTACTACGGCTGGATCATTGCCGTGGCCTCCGGTGTCATCCTGCTGGTCACCAACGGCATGACGCTGGCTGGCCTCAACGTCTTCGACAAGCCGTTGCTGGAGGCCCTGAGCCAGGTTTCCGGGGAGCCGGTCAGCCTCGCCAGCCTCAAGACGCGCGATGCGATCACCCTGGCTGTCAGTGGCCTGATGGCCCCGCTGGCCGGTGCCGCTGCCGACCGCTTCGGTGTGCGGCCCCTGATGGTGCTTGGCGCATTGCTGCTGTCAGCCGGTTATTTTCTCTATTCAACGGTCGACAGCCTGAGCGACATCTACGGCATCCACGTGCTGTTTGCCTCGGCGCTGGCCAGCAGCGGCCTCGTCGTCAATGTCATCCTGGTCTCCCGCTGGTTCGTCAAGGATCGCGGTCTGGCACTGGGTATCGCGCTCGCCGGCACCAGCCTCGGCAACGGCACACTCCCGCCGCTGAATGCCGCACTGATGGCGGAGGTCGGCTGGCGTTCGGCGTTTGTGTGGACCAGCGTTCTCCCGCTGCTGCTGATCCCCATCATCCTGTTTGTCGTCCGGGAACGCCCGCCGAACCTCGACAGCCAGCAGCGCGCGACGGGGCCTGGCGCCGGTGCCTCTGCCAACCCGGTCAGCTTTACGCTGGGCGCGGCACTTCGGACGACGAACTTCTGGGTGCTCGCCCTGATCGCCATGTTCACCTTCTTCGCAATCATCGGTACGCAGGCGCACCTGAATCTGTTCATGCTGGGGCGCGGTTACTCGCAGATGGATGCCGGCCTGAGCTACACCGTGCTCTTCTACCTGGGGCTGATCGGCAAGATAGCGAGCGGCTTCATCGCCGACCGGCTGGGGCGAAAGCGCGTGTTCAGCAGCACGATCGCCATTATGGCTGGCGGCGCCACCCTGCTGACCCTGCCGGGCAGCGACGTACTGTGGGCCGGTCTTGTACTGTTTGGCCTCGGCTGGGGCGGGCTCTACACGTTGCTTCAACTGCTTGCCGCCGACTACTTCGGTCCGCAACATCTCGGGAAAATTCTTGGCGCCATCACGGTACTGGATACACTGGGCGGCGGACTTGGTCCGCCGCTGATTGGTGCCATCCGGGACAACACCGGTTCCTACACCCAGGCCTTCACGCTGGTGACAGGACTCGTGCTGCTGGCACTGATACTGTCCACCCGCTTCCGCCTGCCGAAGTCCGAGCCCCGCACAGCCCCTGTCTGAGAGACGCCCATGAGCAAGACCTTCAAGCCGAGTGACGCCTTAGGCGGCGTCCGCTACGAGATTCGCGGCCGGCTGGCCAACCAGGCGCACGAGATGGAGCGTCGCGGTTACGAAATCATTTCCCTGAACATCGGCAATCCGGGACGCTTTGGCTTTCGCGCCCCGGAAACGATGCGCCTCGCGATGATCGAAAACCTGGCCAGCGCCGAAGGGTACTGTCACCAGAAGGGCATTTTTCCCGCACGGGAAGCCGTCGTCATGCAGCAGCAGTCTCGTGGCGTGGATGGTGTGACCGCAGAGGATGTCTTCATCGGCAACGGCGTCAGCGAACTGATCGACCTGACGTTACGGGCCCTGCTGGACCCGGGGGACGAAATCCTCATCCCGAGTCCTGATTATCCGCTCTGGACGGCGAGCGTCACCCTGAACCAGGGCAGGGCCGTGCATTATCCCTGCCGGCCGGAGGCCGGATTTCAGCCGGATATTGCGGCTATCGAGCGCCTCGTGACGCCGCGGACCCGCGGTATCGTCGTCATCAATCCGAACAATCCCACTGGCGCCGTGTATTCCGAAGAAACCCTGCGTGCCATCGTGCGAATTGCCGAGAAGCATCAGCTGGTGATTTTCAGTGACGAGATCTATGACCAGATGACCTACGACGGCGCAAAATTTATCCCGATGGCGACGCTGGTGACTGACACGCTGTGTGCCACCTTCAGTGGTTTATCCAAGGTTTATCGCGCCTGCGGTTACCGCGTGGGGTGGGTCTCGTACAGTGGTGCGCGGGAACAGGCCCGCGAGTACCTGCAGGGGCTTGACCTCCTGGCGTCCCTCCGTCTGTGCAGTAACGTGCCCGGGCAATGGGCCGTGCAGACCGCGCTCGGTGGCTATCAGAGCGTCCAGGAACTGCTGCGCCCGGGTGGTCGCCTCTACGAGTCACGCCGGATCATCATTGATTCGGTGGCAGCCAGTCCCTACCTGCAGGTGACGGCACCGGAAGGCGCGATGTACGCCTTCATCGGTGTCGACAAGACACGCTTCCCCGACTTTGATGACCAGGCGTTTGCTCTCGACCTGCTGGAGAAAAAGCACGTGCTGGTGGCGCCGGGCACCAGCTTCAACACCCGTGATACCAACTACTTCCGCATTACGAATCTCCCGGACGCGGAGACCTTGAGGGAAGTCTTCACCCGCATTCACGACCTGCTGGAAAGTCATGCCGCCGGGCGGGCGGCCTGATTTCTTTCCGGGTGGTCCGGGGACGCGGCTGCCGGCCGTCCCGGCAGTGATTGACGCCGTCACACGTGAGGCGGTACTGACCGACGGCGGTACGGTCATCACCGCCACTCACCGCCTCGCGCGGCAGATCCGCTGGCGCCATGATCAATCCCGCGCCGCCGCGGGCGACCGGGCCTGGCCCTCCGCCGATGTCCTGCCACTCGACGCGTGGCTGCGCCGTGCCTGGGAAGCCGGCACGTTCCGCCATTCCGTTCCTGGCCCCCGTCGCCTGCTGTCGGACGACGAGAGCCGGCACCTCTGGCGACGCGTGCTGGCGAGTGACGGCCACGACCGCCTGGATGCGGGCGTGATCGTGCCGCTGGTCGCGGGGGGATGGCGGCTATGCCAGGCGTGGGAGATTTCAGCGGTCGACCTGCACCGGGCCGCCGATTCCGACGATGCACGGGCCTTCGCGCACTGGGTCGATGCCTATCTTGCGCTGCTGGAGCAACACGGTTGGCAAGACGGTAGCGGCCTGCTGGCCACGTTCGGGCGCGCGGTTGAGGGGGCACTCTCGCCTGGCGAACGGCGCGTGGGCTTCGCAGGCTTCGACCCGTGGACGCCAGCCATGCAGCGCCTGGCCGGCGCTTTGCAGGAGGCGGGTACGGTGGTCCTTGGCGTCGCGCCGGCGTCGCGAACCGGACCCCGCGGTGTCGTTAGCGCCCGGGACGAGAACGATGAACTCGCCCGCGCCAGCGCCTGGGCCGCGCGTCATGCCAACGCCAACGCCGACGCCGCCGTCGCGATCGTGATCCCGAGCCTCGGCCGGGACTCAGGCCAGGTGCGTCGTGTCGGCCTCAATGTGCTGTCGCCGGGCTGGCAGCTCCGGGAACCGCGGGTTCGTCCGCTGGCGCTGGCGGCGGGGCGACAGCTGGCGGACTACCCCGTGGTCCATTGCGCGCTCAATCTGCTGCAGCTCATCGCGACCGACGTGAGCTTCGAGCAGGCAAGCCAGCTGCTGCGCTCCTGTTACGTGACCGGAGCCGGCGTGGAACGGGCCGGCCGCGCCCGCGCGGAACTGAAGCTGCGGCGACGCCCCCTGGAGCGAATCCGGCTCACGAGCGTGCTTGCGCTGCTTGGCACTGGTGCCGGGCGTGTTGCCGAACAGTGGCGGCAGGCAGAGGCGCTTGCCGTTCCCGTCCGCGCGGGCCGGCTGTCGCCAAGCCAGTGGGCAGGGTATTTCACGACCTGGCTCACGGCGGCCGGCTGGCCGGGCAACCGCGGCCTTGCGAGCGAGGAATATCAGGCTGCCGAGGCGTGGCAGGGCCTGCTGACATCGTTCGCCGCGACCGACGAGGTGGTCGGTGTGCTGCCGTTGCGCGGGGCACTGGGCCTGCTCGCGCAGCAGGCACGGGACCGGCCCTTCGAACCGGAAAGCGCT
>CAZPNN010000098.1:0-5097 GCA_964587605.1 uncultured Chromatiaceae bacterium | reverse complement strand
TGAGCCTGGTCTTGCAGCTGGGTGGCGGGGTGACGACCGGCGAGAGCGGGGTGATGCTGTCCAACTCCATCCACGACCACTTCCGGCGCCGCGCAACGACCACGCGGCGCCAGTTGCAGCAACTGTTTCGTCTGGGCCGTTATAGCCTGGTGATCGCGCTGGCTTTTCTTGCCCTGGTGATTGTCGTTGGTGAATCCATCGCCAGCCTGATCAGCCGGGCGAGCATCGTCGCACTGATCCAGGACAGCCTGGTCATCGGCGGCTGGGTCGCGCTCTGGCATCCACTCAATATCTTTCTGTACGACTGGTGGCCGATACGCGCCGACGCAAAACTGTTCGAATTGCTGAGCACGATAGATGTGACGACGGTTGACGCGTCGTCGGTCGGGCGCCTCAAGGCTGAGGAGGTTGCCAGATGAACACCGAAGCGCTGTCTGCCGCACTGTGGCGTGGCGCGGTCTTTTCACTACTGTGGCTGGTGCTGATCCAGAGTGGGAAGCCTGCTGACCTTGCGGTCGGTCTGGTGGCCAGCATCGCGGCCACCGGGGTGAGCCTGCGCCTGATGCCCCCCGCGGCCGGAACCCTGCACTTCGGCCAGCTACTGGCACTCTTCCCGCACTTCCTGTGGGAGTCGGTGCTGGCGGGGATCGACGTGGCCCGCCGGGCACTCGACCCGGGCCTGCCCCTGCGTCCGGGTTTCGTCGCCTGCCCGCTGGCTTTCCCGCCGGGATTTGCGCGCAACACCTTCGCCACGATCACCAGCCTGTTGCCGGGCTCCGTGCCTGCCGACGAGGCCGAAGGCGTGCTCATCTACCACTGCATAGACACCGAAGCACCCGTCGTGGAGCAACTCTGGAAAGAGGAACGCCTGCTGGCCAGGGCCCTGGTCGCCGGGCAGCGCCATGCCTGAGTTCCTGCTTGGGGCATCCGCGTTTATCCTGGCAATGGTCGCGTTGGGACTGGTTCGCATCCTGCGCGGGCCAGGCAACTCCGACCGTATGATGGCGGCGCAGTTGCTGGGTACCGGCGGCATCGCGGCGGTGCTGCTGCTGGGCGCGGCAACCGGCGAGGGCGCGACGATTGACGTCGCATTGACGCTGGCGCTGCTGGCGGCCTTCGCGTCGTTCGCGTTCGTAAAAGCGCAGGCGCCAGGCGAGTCCCGGGCCGAAGACAGCCCATGAACCTCGCCCTCGATCTGTGGACTGCGGTGGCCGTCGTCGCCGGGGCGTTTTTCTTTCTCGCCGGGACTGTTGGGCTGCTCCGCTTCCCGGATTCGTTCACGCGCCTGCACGCGCTGACCAAGGCGGACAATCTTGGGCTCGGTCTCGTGGTGCTGGGCCTGCTGGCGCAGGCAGACAGCGTGCTCACCGGGTTCAAGCTGGTGTGCATCTGGCTGCTCGTGCTGCTTTCCGGCGCCACGGCTTCGCAATTGATCGCCCGCGTCATCCGGGGCAGCGATACACGCCCGTGATGGACATTCTCAACATCGGCCTGGTAGCGCTGCTCCTGGCCCTGGCGGTCTGGGCGATCGTCACCACCGAGGCGTTTGCCGCGGTCGTCGGCTTTCTTGCCTACGGCCTGCTGTTGACGCTGGTCTGGGTGCAGCTGCACGGCATCGACGTGGCGCTGACCGAAGCAGCTATCGGAGGAGGCCTCACCGGCGCGCTGCTGATCGGCGCCGCCTCGAGGCTGCGCGGTAGCGAGGCGGCAAACCACGCCGAGCAGCGCGGGGCTGCCACGCGCTGGCTCGCCGCGGGACTGTCGGTTGTAGTCACCCTGGCACTGGCCGCAGGCGTGCTCATGTTGCCCGAGCCTGCGCCCACACTCGCGCCCGAAGTGGTCGCCCGGATGGCTGTCACCGAGGTCGGTAACCCCATCACCGCGGTGCTGCTGGGCTTTCGCGCGATGGATACGCTGCTGGAAGCGATCGTGCTGCTGTTCGCGCTGATCGGTGTGTGGTCGCTGGCGCCGGACCGCTTCTGGGGTGGGCGACCGGGGCTGCAGCAGCAGGGAGATCCGAACGGCATGCTGGCATACGTGGCGCGCGTGCTGCCGCCGCTCGGCATCGTCGTTGGCACCTACATCTTCTGGGTCGGGGCCGACCATCCTGGCGGCAAGTTTCAGGGTGCCACCATCATCGCGGCGATGTGGCTGCTGGTCATGATGGCGGGCCTGGCCGATGCGCCGCCGATCAGCCGCCGGTGGCTCCGCGGCCTGCTGGTGGCCGGGCCCCTGGCGTTCATCGGCGTCGGCGTGGCCGGCGCCGTGACCGCGGGCGCGTTCCTCGCCTACCCGCCAGGCTTTGCCAAGACGCTGATCCTGGTCATCGAGTTTGCGTTGATGCCCACGCTCACGCTGGTGCTGGGCCTGATGCTGCTGGGTGCTCCGCGGCGGAGCGAGACGTCGTGAACGCCGCTACTTTATTCGGCCTGTGCGCCGCCGCGTTGATCGGTGTCGGCTTGTTTGGCCTGATCGTCAACCCCCACCCGCTGCGCAAGATTCTCGCCTTCAATGTCATCGGTACCGGCGTGTTCCTGCTCTTCGGCGCCATCGCGCGGCGGGGTGCCGGAGCTGGCATGGGCGGGGATCCGGTGCCGCAGGCCCTGCTGATCACCGGCATCGTGGTCGCGTTTTCCGCCACCGCGCTGGCCGTCGCGCTGCTGTTGCGGCTGTTCGACGAAACCGGCTCGGTCACGCTCGGTTCCGACGCGCCAGCCAAGGCCAGCAATGGTGAGCATTAAGGCGCGCATGAGGGGCCGGCTCAAGCCATGCTGACGACACCGGGCGGAGGGCTGCTGGTGTTGGCGGTACTGGCGCCCTTCGTGGGCGTTCTCGCCGGGTTGGCGCTCGGCGGGCGCCATGCGCAACGCGTGGCAGCGCTGACTCTGCTCATCGGCCTGGCCGTTGCGGCCGGCATCGCGTACAGGTTCCTGCAGTCCGGCGACACGGTGGTCTACCTGCTCGGCGGCTGGGCGCCGCCGCTGGGTATCGCGCTGCGTGCAGACGGCCTGTCGGTGGTGATGATGCTCGCGGTCGCCGTGGTCGTCTGCGGGATCGGCGTGTATGCAAGGGCCGACTTCGGTACCGCAGCCGGTGCGCCCGAAGCGCGCGCACCCCTGGTGTTCTGGCTGCTGCTGCTGGCGGTGTGGGGATCGCTGAATCTGGTGTTCGTCAGCGGCGACCTGTTCACCCTCTACGTCGCCCTCGAGTTGCTGACGTTCTCGGGAGTGCCATTGGTCTGCCTCGACGGCCGCGGCGAGACCCTGCGCGCCGCACTGCGCTACCTGCTGTACGCGCTGGCCGGTTCGTTGCTCTACCTGCTGGGCGCGGTGCTGCTCTACGGCGGCTATGGCACGCTGGACATCGCGCTGCTGGCCGACGCGGTCCGTCCGGAGCCCATCGCCTGGACCGCTGCTGCGCTGATGACCGTGGGACTGCTGGCCAAGACGGCGCTGTTCCCCCTGCATATCTGGCTGCCGCCCGCGCATGCCGGCGCCCCGGCCGCCGCGAGTGCGGTGCTGTCGGCGCTGGTGATCAAGGGCTCCTGGTTCCTCGTCGTCCGGCTCTGGTTCGACGTGATGCCGGGGGTGGTGACGCTGTCCTCGGCCCAACTGCTGGCGAGCCTGGGTGCCGCGGCCATTGTCGTCGGCAGTGTCGTTGCCCTGCGGCAGGAACGCCTGAAGCTGCTGGTCGCCTATTCAACGATCGCCCAGATCGGCTACCTGTTCCTGATGTTCCCCCTCGCGTTCGATGCCAGCGGCAGCACGCTGATGCACGGCACGGCCCTGACGGGCGGGCTCCTGCAGGCGGTGTCCCATGCCACCGCCAAGGCCGGCATGTTCATGGCCGCAGGCCTGTTGTATGCGGCCCTGGGTCACGATCGCATTGCCGACCTGGCCGGGGTGGCCCGTGCGATGCCTGTCACCGTGCTGGCCTTTGCCGTGGCGGGCCTGGCACTCATGGGGGTCGTGCCCAGCGGGGCCTACCTGGCGAAAAAGCTGCTCCTCGACGCCGCCGACAGCTCGGGGCAGTGGTGGTGGACCATCGTCCTGCAGGGCGGCGCGGCCTTCACGGCCGGGTATGTGGTGCTGGTGCTCACCAACGTCCTGCGCCGCCCGTCCGCTCCCCTTCAAGTGGTGAAGCGCGTCTCCCGGCTGTCCGAAGTCGCGGCGCTGGGGCTTGCCCTGGCCTCGTTGTTGCTCGCCTTCGCCGCCGTCGGGCCGGTGTCGGGTGACCTGATCTCGAATCCCCTGGCACCGAAGGAACTGGGGGCCACGCTGCTGGTCGTTCTGGGCGGTGGGCTGCTGGCGCTGGGGTTGTCGCGGCGGCCCCTGTTCGGTGGTCCGCAGGCCGGCGCTGCCGGGAACGACGGCCCGGTGCGGCGTGCTTCGGTGGCCCTGGGCATTGGCTTTGAGAAGGCCGATGCGGTTCTGCGGCGCTGGCCGTCCGCGACCATCGCGTTGCTCACATTGGCGGTGCTATTCGGTGGGTTGATGGTCACTGGAGGCGCAGCGTGAGCAGCAGAAGCGCGTGTTTACCATGAGGGAATCGATCCAGTGGGCGGTGGTTCTGATGAATATTGCTACAATAAATTCGCGGGCATCCCGCACCGCACCGCGTTCGAACGGCGGTCGGGGCCTGCCTCTCCCAGGCCTACCAGGAAGGAATCCGCAATGAGGTTATGTGTCCTCGCAGCGCTCTTTGTCGCCGGCTGTACCGTCGGGCCCGACTACACGCGGCCCGTCGTCGACACGCCTGAAGCATGGCGGATCGACTATCCCAAAGCTGCCGACGTTGCCGACACACAGTGGTGGCAGCAGTTCGGCGACCCGGTTCTGAATGACCTGGTAGACACCGCGCTCCGGGAAAACCGTGACCTCCGCATCGCGGCGGCCCGGGTTGACCAGTTCATCGGCGCGCTCGGTGCGACCCGCTCAGAACTCTTTCCCCAGATCGGCTACGGCGCCGATGCGAGCCGCGCCCGGGCCAGCCGCGTCGGCCAGCCGCCGGTTCCTCCCGGGGTCGATCCCTACTTCACCCTGTACCAGGCCTCTCTCGGCGCTTCCTGGCAGCTCGACCTCTTTGGCCGGGTGCGCC
>CAZPNN010000097.1:0-3894 GCA_964587605.1 uncultured Chromatiaceae bacterium | reverse complement strand
CGCTATGTGTTCGGTGACTTTGGCTCCGGGCGAATCTGGGCGCTTGAGGACGACGGGCAAGGCGGTTACAGCAACGACCTGCTGGTCGATACGCCGTACAACATCAGTGCCTTCGGACTGGGCGAAGACGGCGAGTTGTACTTCACTGATATTGGCAGCGGGCAGATCCGGCGATTGCCCGCCGCTGCCGGTGGCAGCGTCGACCCCATCCCGTCCAGCCTGGCGGACACCGGGTGTGTGGCTGCCTCCGACCCGACGGCACCGGCAAGCGGAATGATCCCCTACACGGTCAATGCCGCGTTCTGGTCGGATGGCGCCGTGAAGGAACGGCACTTCGCGATTCCCGACGGGACGACGGTCGCGCGCAATTCTGCAGGCGACTTCGACTTCCCCCCAGGTTCCGTCATCCTCAAGTCCTTCCGCCTGGGCGGCCAGCTGATCGAGACGCGTCTGTTCATGCGCCACCCGGACGGCGTGTGGGCGGGCTACACCTACGAATGGAACAGTGCGGAGACGGTGGCGACACGCGTGATCGGCGGCAAGACCCGGCAGGTGGGCGTGCAAACCTGGATCTACCCGAGCGAAGGGGAGTGCATGCAGTGCCACACCTCCGCGGCCGGGTTTTCGCTCGGTCCCGAGATTGCCCAGCTCAACGGGTTGTTTGCGTATCCGTCGCCCGGCCAGACGGCCAACCAGCTCGCGACGCTGGAGCACATCGACTGGTTCACGGCGTTGTTACCGGGTGAGCCTGGCACACTCGCGATCCTCGCTGATCCCGCAGACACCGGCGAATCCCTGACGAACCGGGCCCGGGCTTACCTGCACACCAACTGCGCTCAGTGTCACCGTCCGGGTGGTCCGACGCCATCCAGTATGGATCTGCGCGCCACGACGGCCTTGGCGGCCATGAACGTCTGCGATGTGGTGCCGGCGGCGGGGGATCTGGGTATTGCGAATGCGCGCCTGATTGCCCCTGGCGACGCTGCGCGATCCGTGCTTGTGGCGCGCATGAATCGCCGCGACGTCAACGGCATGCCGCCCATCGGCTCGAACCTGATCGACAGCAGCGGGGTGACGCTGCTGTCGAACTGGATCATCTCCCTGTCCAGCTGCCAGTAGGAGCGCCTTCAGGCGCGACAGCCCGGGGTCGCGCCTGAAGGCGCTCCTACGACGGCGCCAGCTGGTTCAGGCGGCTGCGCCGCATGCTGTAGCCGAAGTAGACCGCCACGCCCAGAGCCGTCCAGACGACGAACCGGATCCACGTCACGCCCGGCAGGAAGGTCATCAGGGCGAAGCAGGCAATGGCCCCGGCGATGGGCAGCACCGGCATGAACGGCGTGCGAAACGGCCGGTGCTCGTCCGGCTTCACGTAGCGCAGGATCACGACGGCGATACAGACCAGCATGAATGCGAACAGCGTACCGATATTCGTCATGTCGGCGGCGGCACCGAGGTCGACCACGCCCGCCAGACCTGCCACCACCAGGCCCGTGAGCCAGCTGGCGCGATAGGGTGTGCGGTATTTCGGGTGCACGCCTGCCAGCCACTTGCCGAGCAGGCCGTCGCGGGACATCGCGAAAAACACCCGTACCTGGCCCATCAGCATCACGATCAGCACGCTGGTGATGCCGGCTACCGCGCCGACGGACACGAGTGCGGCGCCCCACTTGAAGCCGAGCATTTCAAGGGCCGTGGCGATGGGCGCGTACACGTCGATTTCTGTCCAGGGCACCATGCCGGTCAGGATGCCCGCTACCAGCAGGTAGAGCAGCGTGCAGATAATGAGCGAGGCGATGATGCCGATCGGCATGTCGCGCTGTGGATTCTTTGCTTCCTCGGCGGCTGTCGAGACAGCGTCGAAGCCAATGTAGGCAAAGAAGACGATGGCTGCTGCTGCACCCACGCCGGCAAAGCCGTTCGGCATGTAGGGCGTCCAGTTGGCAGGGTCCACTTCACCGCTGCCCACGGCGATGAAGAAGCCGATGATGGCGAGCTTTATGACCACGATGATGCTCGTCATCCGCGCACTGGCTTTTATGCCGACCACGAGAATCCAGGTCACGAGGAGGACGATGATCACGGCCGGCAGGTTGACGATGCCGCCGTCCGGGCCGCCGGGTGCCTGAGTGGCCCACTGGGGCAGGTAAATGCCGCCGAGCTGCAGCAGCTTGTTGAAGTAGCCGGACCAGCCGACGGCGACGGCGACGCTCGCCACCCCGTACTCGAGGATCAGGTTCCAGCCAGTAATCCAGGCGATGAATTCGCCGAGCGTCGCGTAGGAGTAGGTGTAGGCGCTGCCGGCCACCGGGATCATGGCGGCGAACTCGGCATAGCAGAGCGCCGCCAGTGCGCAGGCGAGGCCCGCCAGCAGGAAGGAGAGCGTGATGCCGGGCCCGGCGCCCAGCCGGACAGAATCGCCGACGATGGCCGTGCCGATGAGCACGAAAATACCCGTGCCGATAATAGCGCCGATGCCCAGCGAGGTCAGGTCAGTAACCGACAGCGTGCGCTTCAGGCGGTGTTCGGGGTTTTCGGAATCAGCCTTGATGAGCTCCAGAGGCTTGACGCGCAACATTCGGGACCAGACGCTTACTGGCGGATTCATGCATGAACCTCGATGACATCAAGCGGAGTGGAGATCGAATAACTGTCGGGATTCTATGCGGCTTGGCCGCTGGTGTGTGGCTTTCGGCCGGGTCTGGCCAATTTCATCTTGCGGTGCTTTGCAGGTCCTCGGGGGGCATCGTCGGGCACGGGCCGCCCATCGCATCGGCCGAAAGCCCGTGCTAGAGTCCAGATGCAGGCCGCCGGTTCAGCGAATGACGGGGCCGCACACGGGTGTTCGTTACTGGAGAAGCTAGGCGCTCGCTTTCCGATTCGCGGTCATCACCGCCCCTCCATCGAAGCCACGCGCAACGATCTTTCATTTCCTCCCGTGCATTTTTCCCTTCGGAGTTTCCAATCATGGTCGTGAGCCCCGCTCGCGCCGTTGCTTCGTCGTTGCTGCTGGTAACGGCTCTTTGCCTGTCTACCCTTTCACGTGCCGATACGGCGGCCCCGGCGCCTGTCATTTCGAAGGGCAAGAAGGTCGATATTGAGTACACGCTGACGCTGGACGACGGCAGCACGGTGCAGAGCAATGTGGGTGGACCACCCCTGACCTTCGTGGCTGGCGAGGGGCAGATCATCCCGGGGCTCGAAGCCGCCCTGGACGGGAAGGCTGTCCGCGAGCGGGTGAAGGTCAAGATTGCACCCGAGCAGGCCTACGGCCTCAGCGATGCAAAGAACAGGCAGGAAGTTCCGCTCGACAAGATTCCGGAGGATGCGCGCAAGGTGGGGACACTACTCAGCGCGCAGGGAATCGACGGCCCGATACGGGTCGCCGAAGTACGTCCCGACGTGGTGGTTCTCGACTTTAACCACCCGCTCGCGGGCAAGGCGCTGACGTTCGATGTTCTCGTGTTGTCCATTAACTGAGGAGTTTGTAGGGGTACCCGTCATGACCAGAATATATGTAGGCAATCTGCCATATACCGCCGATGAGGAGTCGGTCCGTGCGCTGTTCTCGCAGCACGGTGCCGTGGAAGCTGTCCGTTTAATCAATGATCGCGAGACTGGCCGTTTCCGCGGCTTTTGTTTCGTCGAAATGCCGGAGTCCGACGCGCAGAATGCGATCGCGCGCCTGAACGGCCACGACATGGAAGGCCGCCAGCTGCGCGTGAACGAAGCGCGTGAGCGTGAGGGCGGCGGTGGTGGCGGTGGCGGTGGGGGCGGTGGTCGTGGCCGCGGTGGTTACGGCGGCGGCGGCGGCGGCGGTGGTGGCGGTGGCGGTGGCGGTGGCCGCGAGGGTGGTGGCGGCTACGGCGGTGGTGGTCGCGACGGTGGCGGTGGCCG
>CAZPNN010000096.1:0-3968 GCA_964587605.1 uncultured Chromatiaceae bacterium | reverse complement strand
TGCGGCGCGAACACCCCGTGATAGCGGGTCAGGTGCACGCGCGGTTTCGGCACCAGCGCGGCCAGGCGCGCGATGAAGTGGAGCTGCGCCGCGGTATTGCACTCGCCAGGGAATACGCCGACATTGTGGTCACCGTGAACGTCGGCAACGAGGTGCTGGTGGAATGGAATGACCACATGGTGCCGCTGGGCCGGGTTATCGCCTACGTCCGGGAGGTCAAGGCCGCCAGCGACCAGCCCGTGACCGTCGCCGACAACTATGACTGGTGGATAAGGCACGGTGCGCCGCTGGCTGCCGAACTCGACTTCGTCGGCGTGCACACCTACCCGGTATGGGAGGAGAAGTCGATTGACGAAGGCCTCGCCTACACGATTGGGAACATCGACGGCGTGCGGGCAGCCCTTCCCGGCAGCAAAATCGCGATACCGGAGGCTGGCTGGGCAACCACCGCCAGTGAGTTCGGCGAACGCGCCAGCGAGGAGAATCAGCAGCGCTACTACCGCGAAGTGCTGGACTGGGCAACGACGACCAGCACCACCGTGTTCTTCTTCGTCGACCGGACGCCAAAAGCGGTAATGCGTCGGTCCGGCCACTGAACCCGCATGCACCTCGACACCGCAGACACCTCATCCACCGATCCGGTGCCGGCCGACGATCACCCCGCGGAAGGCATCGACGCGCCGGATCTGCGGCTCTTCGTCATGGTGCTGTTCTTCGTGTTCGGTGGGATCACCAGCCTGAACGACGTCATCATCCCGAAGCTGAAAGATCTCTTCACGCTGAGCTACGCCCAGGCGATGCTCGTGCAGTCGGCGTTCTTTGCCGCCTACTTCGTGATCTCGCTGCCCGCGGCAGGCCTGGTGCGCCGCACCGGCTACCTGCGCACGGCCGCCTTTGGCGTGCTGGCCATGGCAGTTGGCTGCATGCTCTTCATCCCGGCCTCACGCTCAGGGCAGTTCGGCGTGTTTCTCTTTGCGCTGTTCGTGCTGGCCACGGGCATCACGATGGTCCAGGTCGTGGCCAATCCCCTGATCTCCCTGCTGGGATCGCCCCGCACCGCTCACAGCCGGCTGACCTTTGCGCAAGCGTTCAACTCGCTGGGCACGGTCGTGTTTCCCTACTTCGGTTCGATCCTGATCCTGGGATCGCTGGCTGTGGCGCCGGATCCCGCCGATACGGCCGCGGTCACGGCCTATCGGGTGCAGGAGACCCAGGTGGTCGTGAACACCTATCTCGGCCTCGCCGCGGCGCTGCTGGTGCTTACCGCGGCGATCTGGCTGCGGCGGAACCGGCTGCCCTGGAGGCCAGGCGCACCGATGCGCTTCACCCACGCGCTCGAGCTGCTGCGACGCCGCCGCTTCGGCTGGGGCGCGCTGTGCATTTTTCTCTACGTCGGCGCCGAGGTTGCCATCGGCTCACTGATCGTCAACTACCTCATGCAGGCTTCGACGATGGGGCTGGAACAGCAGGCCGCGGGCAAGCACGTGCCGGTCTACTGGCTCGGCGCGCTGGTCGGGCGCTTCATCGGTGCAGGACTGCTGCGGATCGTCTCGCCGGGCAAGGTGCTGGCCGCCGCGGCCGCCGGTGCGATCGCGCTGATCACGGCCTCGGTGCTCGTGCGCGGTCCGGCGTCCGGCTGGACGCTGCTGGCGATAGGCCTGTGCAACTCGATCATGTTCCCGACGATCTTCACGCTGGCCTGTGAGGGCCTGGGGCGTCGCGCGGCCGAGGGCTCCGGCCTCATCTGCGTCGCCATCGTCGGCGGCGCGATCATTCCGCCGCTCACCGGGCTGCTTGCCGACGTCACGGACCTGCGTATGGCGCTGCTGCTACCCGCGGGCTGCTACGCCGTGATCGCCGGTTACGGCGTGTATGCGCGACGGCCGGCGGCCGGCGGCCCGTGAGGTTTGGCTAGCGGCTGGACCAACCGAGCGGAAGCGGGCTGCGTAGGAGGTCCCTTCCGGCAGCGATGCTCCGGCCTGCCGGGATGATCCCCGGGAAACCGGGACATGCGCCCGAGGTTTTCGCGCTCGCCGCGTCACGCCGCCGGGCCAGACGTGCTGCCCCGCCCGTAACGACTTCCAGCGCTCCGCGGGGTCTCTCGACATCGCTGAATGTGGGATTCGGAACCATCATCACTCTCCTTGTGCCTGGGCCCAGTCAGATTGGGCCCCTGCACTGTAGGAAGTGAGTGCCGTGCTTGCCTGTCACGGGGGTAACACTCTGTAACCGATTGTAACGGGCGATCGGGTCCCGGAATCTCCTTTGCCGGAGCCTCCGGGCTTCGAGCCGGCCGGGTGGCCGGTCTGCTCCTCGCTCAGGCGCCCGCGTCGGTCGGGAAGGGGTACTCGCAGCGGAGCAGGAGCAGTGTGCCGGTCTTCGAGGTGATGGCCGGGTGCCACGAACCGGGCGGCGCAATGTGCACGTCACCCGCCCGCAGGGGATGCTCGCCGACGAGGCACTCCCCCTCGATGATCACCATCTGCTCTTCCTTCACATGGGAGTGTGCCGGGACGGTGACACCCGGAAGGAATCGGACGAGGAGCTCCTGGGTGCCGACCGCCTCGTTCACCCGCAGCATCTTCATGTGAATGTATTCCGACGAGCTCAGCCAGCCTTCGCCCCGGGAGCTGAAGGTCTGCGTGCCACTGGGGGGAGACGTGACGGCAACACGTTCGATGATTCGCCGTCGCAGCCGGTCGCGCTGGTCCCGGCCCAGGTCGCCGGGAACGACCGCCTCCGCGAGCGCAGTGAATACCGCCTCGGCAGCGTCGTCGTCAGTGAGTGGTTTTCGTGTTGCCATGCTGTTCAGGTCGGTTCCGGTTCAGGCCAGCGCCGCCCGCATTTCCGCCAGTGCCCGCCGGACGTGACTTTTCACCGTGCCGAGAGGCAGCCCCGTCCTTTCTGCAATTTCCTGGTGAGAGAGCCCCTTGAGGAACGCCATGCCCACCAGCTGCTGCCGTTCCGGCGACAGCGCAGCCAGGGCCTCATGCACCCGGGTCCCTTCCTGCAGCATCGACAGCAGTTCCTCCGGTTGTGGCCCCTCGTCGGCCAGGTCGGCGAGGGCCTCGATTCCTACCCTGACCGCGTCCGTGCGCAGCTGACGCAGTCGGTCCAGTGCGCGACTCCGGCAGATCATCAGCAGCCAGCCGAGGGCGTTGGCCCGTAAGGGATCGAAGGCTCCAGCCTTCGCCCAGGCCTGGGCGTAGGTGTCGCACACGATCTCTTCGGCATCGGCAGGATTGCGCATCAGTCGCAGCGCGAACCCGAAGACCTTGCTGACGGTAGCGTCATACAACGCCTCAAGGGCGTGCTGCCGACCAGCTCCCATTTCCCCCACAAGGCGGTTGAGGTCGGGCGCTGCCTTGCCTGCTTCAGTCAGTGTCGTTCTTCCGTAGATGCTCGGGCCGCTGGCTGAACCAGCCCGAAGAGCGCCCGGCAAACGTGGGAATGCTAGCACGGTGCCCCAGGCGCGCGGCAGCAGCTGGCCGCTCAAGGCAGCCGCTCGAGTACCCACCCGAGCGCAACGACGGCCACGGCAATGGACATTACGGGTACGCCCCAGCGGGCCATCGGCCGCCAGCGGAAGCTCCACCAGAGCAGTGGAATCAGCACCGCCGCAATCGTCAGCTGGGCAATCTCGATCCCGAGATTGAACGTGCCGATGGCAAGCAGGGCGGGCTGGCTGCCGAGCAGCTCCGCAAGCGCGCTCGCGAAACCCAGGCCGTGAATCAGGCCGAATGCCGCCGCCACGTGCCAGCCATTCAGCCGGGAGCGTTGCCGGAGATTCGCCAGCGCGGCGATGACGACCGACGCCGCGATTGCCACTTCGATCGGTGCCGGGGGCAGCCGGACGACGCCTGTTGCCGCAAGGCCAAGCGTCAGCGAGTGGGCGATGGTGAATCCCGTCACCACCTTTGCTGCCTCGAGCAGGGCGGCGCGCAGTGAGCGCGGGGAGCCACCGGCTG
>CAZPNN010000095.1:0-1932 GCA_964587605.1 uncultured Chromatiaceae bacterium | reverse complement strand
GCCCGGGGTTCGCGACGCGCTGCTCACCGTGGTCCTGGCGGTCGATCACAAGGAGGCGGGGAACCTGCTCGGCGTGCGCCGCGCGCAGGTGCAACTGGCAACGTTCTTCCTCAACCGGGGCGAAGAGGCGCCGGCACGGCGGATCGCGCAGGACCTCGCGGGCGAACGCACGGAACTGCTGGCAGCGGTGCGCGCGGAGCTCGAGCGGGAGGTGTCGTCGAGCTATTGGGAGATCAATGACCGGGGGTCGAACTTCGCGTTCCTGCCCCCGGAGCGTCGCGCGAAGCTGGACGCCTTCTTCGCCATCCTGCGGGAGTTCCAGTGAAATCAGCGCCTCCCGATGGCCTGCCCAGGCCTGGCCGGATGGCCATTCGCGGCCCAGATGGCCTAGAATCGGGCCATAAGACGGCATAGCCCGAACCTGCTTTATCTGTAAAGGAAGAAAGAATGCAGTCGCGTACCGAGCATGAATTCGGCGTCGACGATAACGAGACGCTCATCGGCCTTTCCGAGGGTCTGGGCCGGTTTTCGATGATGGTCGGCGTGGTCGGCCTGGCGCTCGTCGGGCTCGGCGTCGCGGCCATGGTGACCGGCGGCTATGGGTCGATGATGACCGGCCCCACCCTGATCATCCTGGGTCTGGTGGCCATGGTGGGCGGAGGCTTGTTCCTCCGACCGCGGGTCACCCTGGACTGGATCACGCGCACCGAGGGCAGTGACGTCACGAAACTGATGGATGCCCTGAGTTTTCTGGATAAAGCGCACGGTGTATTCCGGGTGCTGATCGCGGCATTCGTGCTGGTGTGGATCGCCTCATTCGTGCTGACTCGCCTGGGCTAGGCAGCCAGGCGGTCTTTGAATTTGATCCGCAGCCCTGCCTGAAGCCGGCTGCATGTAGTTGATGCCTGGGGAAGAACATGGCCGAGTATGAATTCACCGACGAAGAAAACCGTCACATCGACAGTCTGCGACGGAAGCTGCAGCACATAGCCATCCTGTTCCTGCTGCTCGGGGCCCTGCAGCTGGTGCAGTCGTTCCTGCTGACGGACGAGACCGGCCGCTGGATTAGCCTCGCGGCTTCGCTCCTGATCCTCGGGCTGGGCTGGCTTTTCATGCGTCCCCTCGACAATCTCCGCCGCATCATCACCACGCAGGGGCAGGACATCCGCGAAGTCGTCATTGCCATCAAGGATCTCCGCGCGGCCTATCTCGGGGCCGAGATCATCATGCTCATCTTTGCGGCCGGCATCATCATCGAAGTGATGCGCCTGACGAGCGGCTCCGCAGCGTAGATCCACCCGTTACGGCCGAACGAGCGAACATTTCACAGGAGGAATCGTGAATATTTTGAAATCGACTTTAGTCGTTGCAGTGAGCCTGGTCGCACTTGCGGGCTGCCAGCCGGCCGCGCAGGACACGGCGGCGGCGGATGAAGCCGTGATCCGCTTGTCGGCTCCGGCCTGGGCCGTCGCCTACAATGCTGGCGACGCAGACACATTGACCGCCATGTACTGGGAAGACGCGGTACTCCAGCCGCCGGGTGCGCCGGCCGCCACCGGCCACGCCGCGATTCGCGGGTTCCTCGCCGGCGACAGCGCGGCGACAAAAGCCGCCGGGTTGACAATGAACATTCCCGAAGCGGGCGCCGTCGACGTGTCGGGCGACCTCGCCTACGAGGCCGGGACATACAGCGTCACCGACGCTTCCGGTGCGACGGTCGACACCGGCAAGTACATCGGCGTCTTCCTGAAGAAGGACGGCAAATGGCTTTACATCCGCGACACCTGGAATTCGGATACGGCACCTGCGCCCGCTCCGGCCGCGGAGCCAGCGGTGGAACCTGCCGCTCCGTGATCCGCGTCGATTGAGTGAATACCAAGGCCCCCGCATGGGGCCTTTTTTATGGAAAAGTTGATCGCTCGTCTCACAGCG
>CAZPNN010000094.1:0-2998 GCA_964587605.1 uncultured Chromatiaceae bacterium | reverse complement strand
CGACCTGTCGTTCCACCGGCCCCTTCGAGGTGGCCGGGTCGCCGATCTGCTCGCACAGCGCGACCGACTCGCCGGCGCGCACCAGCTTCGCCAGGTAACCCTCGGCCGCGTGATAGGGCACCCCGGCCATCGGGATGCTCTCGCCCCCCGACGTCCCGCGCGCCGTCAGCGTGATGTCGAGCAGCTTCGCGGCTTTGCGGGCGTCCTCGTAGAAGAGTTCGTAGAAGTCCCCCATCCGGTAGAACAGCAGCAGCTCCGGGTGCTCCGCCTTGATGCGGAAGTACTGCTGCATGACAGGCGTGTGTTCCAAAAGGTACCGGACCTTAGTTTTGTTAGTTGTTTGGGGTGCCTGGCCTTTCGCGATGCTCCGCCAGGGCAATGGATTGTGCCAGCGCCGAGGGGCTGCGCCCAAGGAATCTGGCGATTTCCGACACGGTGGCGAGGCCCGCTGCCAGCGCTTCCTGCGCGAGTGCTGTCCTGGCGCTGCTGAAGCGGCGTTCCCTGGACGGGGAAGCCAGCTCGGCCCTGGAAATGCCGAGGCGGGTGCAATGCCGGGCTGCCATCTGCACCAGCGTCTCGCGGTCGGGCGGCCCGGTGCTGGCCGGAACAGTGCTGGCCGACGCCGGCGTCCCGGGTGGCACGTCGGGCTCCAGCGCCCGGGTGTCCCGGGACTCATGCTTCTCGAACAGGGCCAGGTCGTCCTCCGTATACGACCGCATGAAGCGCCCGTACCGCGCGCGGGCGACGCCGGCTGTCGGGCCGAACATCCGGAGCACGAAATCGATGTCGAGCCACGGTACCGTCGGCCGTCCGAGATAGTCACGGTGGCTGGACCATCGATACCCGGCCGGATCCGCTGCCATGCCGGCCACGACCGGGTTCAGGTGGATGTAGCGCACCAGTGACAGCAGGTAGCTGTCGGCATCCACGAGAATGGCGCGAAACCGCCGCTCGAAGAGGTGGCCCACCTGCCCGGCGTCGGCGTGTATGTGCCGCGCGTAGCGCATCGCCAGCCGCTGCATGGGCCGGGAGAGGGGCGTGTCCCCGACACGTAGCGCCAGATGCAGGTGATTCGTCATCCAGCAGTACGCGAGGATGCGCAGCTCGAAGCGGGTCGCCACGTCGCCCACCAGCGCGTTCAGATAAGCCCGGTCGCCGGTCGTGCGAAACAGCGGTTCCCGGTGATTGCCCCGGAGAATGACGTGATAGAAGCCACCGGGCACGTGCAGGCGCGGTTTGCGGGGCATCCTTGCCTCCCTTGATCCTTTCGGGGAGAGTAAGTCGCGGTCCGCTTCCCGCCGAGTCGCGAAACTGGTGAATAACTAACAAAACTAAGGTCCGGTACCTTTTTGAAGACGCTGCACATCGAAACCGGCCGGCATCTGTATGGCGGCCCCCGCCAGGTCCTGCTCCTGCTCGACGGCCTCAGGGCCCGTGGCATCGGGGCCACGCTGGCCTGCCCGGCCGAGAGCGCGATCGCCGGCGCAGCGGCGGCGGCCGGCCACGATGTGCTCTCGCACCCGATCGGCGGCGACCTCGATATCTCCGCGATCTCGTTCCTCGCGCGCACTGTGCAGCGCCTGAAGCCCGACCTGCTCCACGCGCACAGCCGCCGCGGTGCCGACTTCTTCGGCGGGCTGGCAGCAGTGCTGGCCGGCGTGCCCGCCGTGCTGACCCGGCGCGTGGACAACCCCGACACGCCCGTGGTCGGCAACCTCAAGTACCGGGCCTACGACCGCGTCGTGGCGATCTCCGACGCCGTGCACCGGCAGCTCGCAAGCCAGGGCGTGCCGGCCGCCAAGCTGCGCACCATCCGCAGCAGCATCGACGCCGACGCCTGTGAGCCCACCTGGACGCGCGCCCGGCTGCTCGCCGAATTCGGCCTGGAGGAACCCCAGCGGGTGGTCGCCGTGGTCGCCCAGCTGATTCCGCGCAAGGGCCACGCCGTGCTGCTCGCCGCCTGGCAGCTGATCCACCATCACTGCCTCGACGCGCACCTGCTCGTCTTCGGCGCCGGCCCGCTGGAGGCCGAGCTGCGCACTCTGGCCGGCCAGGGCGGCACCGTGACCTTCGCCGGCTTCCGGCCCGATCTGCGGGAATTCTTAGGGCGGGTCGACCTGCTGGTGCACCCGGCCAGCCGGGAAGCGCTCGGCGTGAGCCTTTTGGAAGCCCAGGCCGCCGGCGTGCCGGTGGTGGCCTGCACCGCGGGCGGCGTGCCCGAAACGGTCGCCGACGGCCGGACCGGCCTGCTGGTGGCCCCCGGCAACCCCGCTGCGCTGGCGGATGCGATCATCCAGCTGCTGAACGATCCTAACCGCCGCCAGCAGCTGGGAACCGCGGCGGCGGCACGCATCCGGGCCGACTTCAGCCCGGACCGCATGGTGGAAGATTACCTGGCCCTGTACCGGGAGTTGCTGGCATGAACCACGATGAAATCCTCGCCACCCGGACAGCCGAACTGGCCGGCTTGCTGGCGGCCCGCCAGCTCCGCGTCAGCACCGCGGAATCCTGCACCGGCGGCTGGCTCGCGAAATGCCTGACCGATCAGCCCGGCAGTTCAGCGTGGTTCGAGTTTGGCTTCGTAACCTACGGGAACAACGCGAAGCTCGCCCTGCTCGGCGTCCGCGAGGAAACGCTCGCCGCGAACGGCGCCGTGAGCCAGGCGGTGGCGGAGGAGATGGCCAAAGGCGCGAGGCACGTGAGCGGCGCGGATCTCGCCGTGGCCATCACCGGGGTCGCCGGCCCCACGGGCGGCAGTGCCGACAAGCCCGTGGGCACGGTGTGGCTGGCCTGGGCGGGCCCGGACGGCCTGCTCGGCGCCGAACTGCGTCTGTTCCCGGGCAATCGCGCGGCCATTCGCAGCCAGGCGGTCGCCGCCGCGCTCGATGGCACGATTGCCCGAATCCAGACCCTATCGCCAGTTTTTCAAGCCGATGTGTCGCGACCATCTGTGGAATAATCCGGGCACACACCAGGAGGCTTGAGGATTCATGGACGA
>CAZPNN010000093.1:0-6059 GCA_964587605.1 uncultured Chromatiaceae bacterium | reverse complement strand
CGTCAAAGCCGCATGGGCATCACGACGTACCGCGCCTGGATGGGTCCCGGACCGCTGATCAGGCAACTGCTGTTGGCGTCGACAAAACCAAGTTCCACCTGCTCACTATCGACGGCGGCCAGCGCGTCCAGCAAATAATTGACGTTGAAACCGATCTCCAGAGCCTCACCCTTGTAATCGACTTCCAACTCATCGCGCGCCTCTTCCTGATCGGGATTATTGGCCTGAATACGCAGTGAGTCGCCACCAATCTCCAGTCGCACACCTCGATACTTTTCGTTGGACAGGATCGCCGCACGCTGCAGTGCCTGCCGCAACACGTCACGACCCGCCTTCAACACGTTACCTTTAGGCTTCGGTATAACGCGCTCATAATCGGGGAAACGACCGTCAATTAGCTTTGAAGTGAAGCGAATGTCGCCGATAGTGGCGCGAACGTGATTACTTCCGATCGCCAAAACGACGTCACCCTCTCCCCCCAAGAGCCGCTGCAGTTCCTGCACACCCTTTCTCGGGATAATCACTTGGTGGCCACCGGACTTCTGATTCTTGGCATCACCCTTCTGAGCCTCGATCGCCAATTCGCACAGGGCGAGGCGGTGCCCGTCCGTGGCGACGGCCCGGACCATTTTCTTCCCGGTCTCGAGCAGTAGCCCGTTCAGGTAATACCGAACGTCCTGTTGTGCCATCGCGAAATGGGTTTTTTCCAGCAGTGTGCGTAAATCCACTTGGCTCAACTGCAGGCTCTGAACCCCTTCCACATCCTCCACTACCGGAAAGTCCGCTGCTGGCAGCGTGCCCAGAACAAACCGTGAACGGCCCGACTTCACAATCAGCCGATCACCATCAAGTTGCACCTGAACGGTGGCCTCATCCGGCAGCGCACGGCAGATATCCAGCAACTTCCGGCCTGGTACCGTTACCTCGCCAACGCTGTCCACCTTGTCGAGCGGAACCTTTGCGACCAGTTCAACCTCAAGGTCTGTGGCCGTTACCGCCAAATCCTGGCCACGCACTACCAACAACACGTTGGCGAGAATAGGCATCGTTTGCCGTCGTTCGACAACACCCATAACAGCCTGGATCGGTTTCAAAAGCGTTGAACGTGAGGTGGTGAACTTCATCCCCGGATCCTATGCAGGTGAATCTCTAAAACTAAAAGGTTTAAGTAAAGAATAGTAATAGTAATTAGGGAGGCCTTCGACTGTTGATAAACCACTCAAAACCCTTAAATTACAGCTGTTTAATGCGTATCCAGCTTGTGTGCCACTTACGGGAAAGACAATGTAGCAGGTGTGTGCAAGCTGTGTGCTGGCGACTAGCTTTTTGTTCTCCACAGCATACCCACGGCCGGTAAGGCCACGTACCCACAACCAACGATCACGCCGTCAGTATCCGAATCAGGTTCTGGTAATCCTCCCGCACCCGCGACTCGCTTTCCCGGAGCAACTTTACTCTTCTGCAGGCGTGTAAAACCGTTGTGTGGTCCCGGCCACCAAACTTGTCCCCAATCTCCGGCAGGCTGTGACTGGTAAGCTCTTTCGCGAGGCTCATCGCAATCTGCCGGGGCCGAGTAATCGATCGATTACGGCGCTTAGACAACAAATCAGCGACACGCACCTTGCTGTACTCGGCTACCGTTTTCTGGATATTTTCGATCGTGACCAGCCGATCCTGCAGAGCCAGGAGATCGCGCAACGCCTCCTTGGCGAACTCGAGGGTAATGGGCCGGCCAGTGAACGTCGCGTTCGCCATTACCCGGTGCAGCGCACCTTCGAGCTCGCGAACGTTGGACCGTATGCGCTGGGCGATAAAGAAAGCTACTTCCTCCGGCAAGTCCGTATGTTTTGTCGCTGCCTTGCTCATCAGGATTGCGACACTGGTTTCAAGCTCCGGTGGGTCAATGGAAACGGTCAACCCCCACCCGAAGCGGGACTTCAGCCGCTCCTCTAAGCCATTGACTTCCTTGGGATATCTGTCGCAGGTCAGGATCACCTGCCGCTGGTCCTCCAGCTGGGCGTTAAAAGTATGGAAGAACTCCTCCTGGGACCGTTCCTTGTTGGCGAAGAACTGGATATCGTCGATCAGCAGGGCGTCCAGCGTCCGATAGGCTGCCTTGAACTCGTTGATCGTGTGATGTTGCAGAGCCCGGACCATATCCCCCAGAAATTGCTCCGAATGCACGTAGGCCACCCGTGCCTCAGGTCGATTGCTGAGGATGACGTGACCTACTCCTTGCATTAAGTGCGTCTTGCCGAGGCCTACGCCCCCGTAAATAAACAGCGGGTTATAGCTTCGGCCAGGGTTACTCCCCACCTGCAACGCCGCTGCCCGCGCCATTTCGTTGCTCTTCCCCTCGACGAACTTCTCGAAGGTGTATTCTGGATTCAGTCGGCCACCGATTGTGCCTGGTACACGGGCTTTTCCGACCGCTGGCACCGGCTGGCCCTGCTGACTACCGAGGCTGCCGACTTCAAGGCGCACGGACATGCCCGGGACCTCGGCGAGCAAATTACTGATCCTCTCCAGGCAGTTAGCGGTCACCCAGTCCACGACGAAGCGATTGGGCGCGAGCAGTCGAAGGACCAGGCCCTCTTCCACAGCTTGCAAAGGCCGGATCCAGGTATTGAATTGCTGCTCGGGCAAATCGGACCGCAGCTGCTGGACACAGCGGCCCCAAAGGGAAGACTGCACGGATTCACCCCGTGAATCTGGTTATGGTTGTTGAACGGGAGGAGGGGCAGTCTAGCGGGCGGGAAAGGACTTATCCACAGGCCCCACCGCTATTGACAGGCGCGGGGCAGCTCCTTAACCTTCCGGCCTCCCACGCATCCCATCCTTTTGTTTTTCTGCGAATTTCTTCATGAAAAGAACTTATCAGCCCAGCAAGCTCAAGCGTGTCCGGACTCACGGTTTCCGCGCTCGCATGGCCACTCGCGGTGGCCGTCTGGTGATTAAGCGCCGGCGTGCGAAGGGCCGCGCGCGACTCACGGTCTGACGGCGACGGCCGGACTGACGATTGCGATCACCTCGCCGCCCAACCTGCATGCCGGCGAGAACCGGCAGATTTTCCCGCGGCAACTGCGCCTGTTGCGCGCGGCGGACTTTGATAAGGTGTTTCAAAATGGTCAGCGATCCGGGGATCGGTTTTTCACGGTCCTGTTCCATGCGAACAACCTGAACAGTCCGCGCCTCGGTTTCGCGATTTCCAAGCAGAAAGTGCGCCTGGCTGTCGGCCGCAACCGGCTCCGACGGCTCGTGAGAGAGAGTTTCCGAAAGCGTGCTGCTGTCCTGCCGTCGGTCGACCTGGTGGTGCTGGCTCGGGATTCGACCAGCATCGCTGCGAACCGCGAGATCGTCGCGAGTCTGGAATTGCATTGGGCACGCATCACCACCGGCGCCAGAAAATCAACAGAAAGTAGCGGCACGTGATCATGGATAACTTGCGGATTTTTCTTTGGGTGGCGCTGCTGATGTTGCTGTGGCTTACCGTGCAGACCTGGCAACGGACCTTCTCGCCAGCCACCATTGCCACGAATACGGCAACCCAGGCGGCAACAGCCGATGGAAGCCAGCCAGCCGCGCCGGACACCTCACCCCCCTTGCCGACGCTGCCCGCATCGGCGGCCAGCGCCACACCAACGCTCAATTCGGCGGTTGAACAGACCCCTGTGGCGCCGCCGTCGATAAACTTGATCCGCGTGCGCACCGACGTCCTTGATCTCGTCATCGATCTGCACGGCGGCAACATCGTCGAGGCCAGGCTGCCGACCTACCCGATTCACAAGGATCAGCCCGATGTCGCCATCGAGCTGCTGACCCCGGCTCCGGAGCGCTTCTTTGCCTTCCAGGGTGGCTTGCGAGCGGCGGATGGCCAGCCGGAGGCCAATCACCTGGCCGCGTTCACGGCAACCGCCACAGAATTTGAGCTGGCCCCCGGCGCCAGCGAGCTCAGGGTGCCGTTGCGCTGGGAGAGCGACACTGGCGTGCTGGTCACCAAGACCTACGTGTTCCGCCCCGGCCGATTCCACATCGACCTCGAGTACACCGTGCAGAATAACGGCGCGCAGCCGTACCAGGCGGCGGAGTACCTGCAGTTCCAGCGGCTCTTCGTTCCTCACGAGCAATCCATGTTCGACGTGGACTCGTATTCCTTCAACGGCCCGGTCGCCTACGACGGCACGAAGTACCAGAAGATCGACGTCGAAGACCTGGCGAAGACACCATTCTCGCAGTCTGTAGCCGAAGGCTGGTTCGCCGCGATTCAGCACCACTTTCTTGCGGCAGCGGTGCCCCCGGGCACCGAAACCTGGCAGTACGAAGGCCGGTTCGTTGACGGCAATTTCCTGCTTAGCGCCATCGGACCCCTGCAGGCCATCCCGGCCGCGGGTTCTGCAAAGTTCAGCTCGCAGCTCTTCATTGGCCCGAAGTTGCAGGAGCAACTCACCGCCACGGCGCCAGGCCTCGAACGGGCCGTGGATTACGGACGCCTGACCATTCTTGCCCAGCCCATGTTCTGGCTGCTGGATAAGGTCCACGGTGTTGTCGGCAACTGGGGTCTCGCCATCATCCTGGTGACGTTCCTCATCAAGCTGGTGTTCTACAAGCTCAGTGAGACGAGCGGCAGGTCGATGGCCGGCATGCGCAAGCTGCAGCCGCGCATGAAGGCGCTCCAGGAGCGCCACAAGGACGACCGCCAGGCCATGAGCACGGCGCTGATGGAGCTCTACAAGAAGGAGAAGATCAATCCGGCGGCGGGTTGTCTGCCCATGCTGGTGCAGATTCCCTTCTTCATCTCCTTCTACTGGGTGTTGCTCGAGAGCGTCGAGATGCGCCAGGCGCCATTCGCCCTGTGGATCACCGATCTCTCGTCGAAAGATCCGTTCTTCATCCTGCCCCTGCTGATGGGCGCCGCCATGTTCTTCCAGCAGAAACTGAACCCGCCGCCGCCGGACCCCGTGCAGGCCAAGATGATGCAAATCATGCCAATCGTCTTCACCGGCTTCTTTGCCTTCTTCCCCGCGGGTCTGGTGCTGTACTGGCTGACCAACTCCGTGCTGTCCATTGCCCAGCAGTGGCGGATCAACAAGGTGCTGGGCGCCGACTGATTCGGTAGCCACTTTTAAGGGTGCGATGATTAGGACACCCGGCACGACAATCGTCGCCAGGGCCACGCCCCCCGGCAGGGGCGGGGTCGGGATCGTCCGCATCTCCGGGCCTCTGGTTCGTGCCATCGCCGCGGCCGTGCTCGGCAGCTGTCCGGTACCCCGGGTGGCCACTCTCCATATTTTCAGGGACGCTGACGGACAGGCGCTCGACACGGGCCTCGTACTGTTTTTCCCAGGGCCACAGTCCTACACCGGCGAGGACGTTCTGGAACTGCAGGGCCACGGGGGCCTCGTAGTGCTGGAGATGCTGGTGGCGCGAGTCGTGAGCCTCGGCGCGCAGATTGCACGGCCCGGCGAGTTCACGGAGCGCGCTTTCCTGAACGACAAGCTCGATCTGTTGCAGGCCGAGGCTGTTGCCGATCTCATCGACGCGGGTTCGCGAACAGCGGCGCGTGCGGCACAGCGCTCCCTCGCCGGCGATTTCTCCGCAGCCGTACTCGGGCTGAACGAACAGGTCACGGGGCTGCGGATGTATGTTGAGGCCGCTATCGATTTCCCGGAGGAGGAGATCGACTTCCTCGGAACCCACGAACTTCGTCGCCGGCTGGACACCGTCGAGCAGGAGTTCAACCGGATCGAGGCCTCGGCGCGCCAGGGGCGCCTGCTTCGCGATGGCATTCACGTGGTGCTGGCGGGGCGTCCCAACAGCGGCAAGTCGAGCGTGCTCAACCGTCTTGCGGGGTACGAGGCAGCCATCGTCACTGACCAGCCCGGAACAACGCGCGACCCGATCCGCGAACACCTGGAAATCGACGGGCTGCCAGTGCATATCGTCGATACCGCCGGGCTGCGGGACAGCGCCGATCCGGTCGAGCGCGAATGCGTGGAGAGGGCTCGCGCTCAGCTGGCGGTCGCGGATCTTGCGCTACTGGTTGTGGATGCCACCGACGC
>CAZPNN010000092.1:0-2704 GCA_964587605.1 uncultured Chromatiaceae bacterium | reverse complement strand
GGGGAGCGGCGCGATGACTGAACCCCGGCGCTATGAACAGAATCTGGTCTGCTTTGAGACGCTGGGCAAGGACCAGCCGGCCAGCCTCAAGACCTACCGGGAGCTGGGCGGGTATGACGTCTGGGAAAAAATCCTGTCCGGTGCATTCACCCGTGACCAGGTCATCGACGGGGTCAAGGCATCGGGGTTGCGGGGTCGCGGTGGCGCGGGCTTTCCCACCGGCGTGAAGTGGAGCTTCATGCCAAAGGACGCACCGGGCCAGAAGTACGTCGTGTGCAACTCGGACGAAAGCGAGCCTGGCACCTGTCATGACCGTGAAATCCTGCGTTTCAATCCCCACTCGGTGATCGAGGGGATGGCGATCGGCGGTTTTGCGATGGGCGCCACGGTTGGCTACAACTACATCCGCGGCGAGTTCCTCGATGAGCCTGTCCCGGTGTTTGAAGCGGCTTTGCAGGAAGCCTACGCGGCCGGCCTGCTGGGCCGGAATATTCGCGGCTCGGGAATCGATTTCGACCTGCAGACATTCGTCGGCGCCGGCGCGTACATCTGTGGCGAGGAGACCGGCCTGCTCGAGTCACTCGAAGGCAAGCCCGGCAAGCCCCGGTTCAAGCCGCCATTTCCGGCGGCCTTTGGCCTCTACGGCCGCCCGACCACGATCAACAACACGCAATCCTTCGCCTCGGTACCGAAAATCCTGCGGCGCGGCCCGCAGTGGTTTGCCGATCTGGGTCCGGAAGGCTCGGGCGGCACCGCCCTGTTTTCCGTTTCCGGGCACGTGGCAAGACCGGGCAACTTCGAATTGCCGCTCGGCATTCCGTTCCGTGACCTGCTCGAGATCGCCGGCGGTGTGCGGGAGGGTCGGGGGCTGAAGGCAGTAATCCCGGGCGGCTCGTCCGTGCCCGTGGTGCCCGGCGCCACGATCATGGACGCGACGATGGACTACAACGGCCTGAAGAAGATCGGGACATCGCTGGGCACGGGTGCTGTTGTCATCATGGACGACACGACCTGCATGGTGAGCGTGCTGCGGCGGATTTCCCGTTTCTACTACGCCGAGTCATGTGGCCAGTGCACGCCGTGCCGGGAAGGCACCGGCTGGCTGTACCGGGTGCTCTGCCGGATTCTCGATGGCCAGGGGCGCCGGGAGGATCTCAAGTTGTTGCTGGATGTGGCCAATCGCATCGAGGGCCACACGATTTGCGCGTTGGGCGATGCCGCCGCCTGGCCAGTGCAGAGTTTTCTGCGGCACTTTATGCCCGAGTTCGAGTACATGATCGAGCACCGCGGCCGGTCAATTGTCGAGTCCCGGTCCGAAGCGGCCTGAGCCTCGCAAGGAAGACGAGCTTAAATGAGCGACAAAACGATCAAGGTCGAAGTCAACGGCATCGAGATGGATGCCCGGCCGGGCGAAATGCTGATTGCAGTCACGGACCGCGCGGGCATCTATGTGCCGCGCTTCTGCTACCACGAGAAGCTCAGCGTGGCGGCGAATTGCCGTATGTGCCTCGTGGAAGTGGTGAATGCGCCGAAACCGTTGCCGGCATGCGCTACACCGGTTACGAACGGCATGAAGGTGGCCACGCGCTCGGCCAAGGCCATCGGCGCGCAAAAGGCGACGATGGAGTTTCTGCTGATCAATCACCCGCTCGATTGCCCGATTTGCGACCAGGGCGGTGAATGTGAGCTGCAGGATCTGGCGATGGGCTTCGGCCGTGACGTCTCGCGCTTTACCGAGCGCAAGCGGGTCGTCAAGGACAAGGATATCGGCCCGCTGGTGTCGACCGACATGACCCGCTGCATCCATTGCACCCGCTGCGTGCGTTTCGGCCAGGAAATTGCGGGTATCCAGGAACTGGGAACAATTGGTCGTGGCGAGCGGATGCAGATCAGCACCTTCATCGAGACCAGCGTTGATCACGAGTTGTCGGGCAATATCATTGATCTGTGCCCGGTCGGGGCACTGAACAGCAAGCCGTACCGCTTCAGTGCCCGCGCCTGGGAAATGCAGGCGCACGGCACGGTGGCGCCCCACGACTGCGTGGGATCAAACCTGTACGCGCACGTGCTGCTTGGCAAGGTCAAACGGGTCGTACCGCGGGCGAATGAGGCAGTCAACGAGACCTGGCTTTCTGACCGGGACCGCTTCAGCTACGAGGGCATCTATGCCGGCCGTCTCGAGCAGCCGATGCTACGCGACGGCGACGGGGACGGCGACAGCTTGCGACCCGTGAGCTGGGAAATGGCTCTGGAGGCCGCGGCTGCCGGCATTGCCAATGCCGTTCAAGGTGCCGTTCAAGGCGCCGTGCAAAATGGCAGCAGCGAACTCGGCGCCTGGGCTGGCCCGACCTCGACGGTGGAAGAGGGGTATCTCCTCCAGCGCGTCTTCCGACACCTGGGCTCGGATAACCTCGATCACCGGTTGCGTCGCCGTGATTTCCGGCTGCAGGAGCGGGATCCCGTGTACCCGTGGCTCGGCATTTCGCTGGCCGATCTTGAGCAGGCCGATGTAATCGTCATCGTTGGCGCCAATCTGCGTCGCGAGGCACCGCTGATTGCACACCGGGTGCGCAAGGCGGCGCTCCGCGGCGCCCGCGTGATAGTCGTCAATCCGGGCCGCTACGAGTATCTGCACCCGGTTGCGGGCTACCTCGAAACCGGTGTGGATCTGGTGGGCGGCCTGCGCCGTCTGCTGTCGGACAGC
>CAZPNN010000091.1:0-6359 GCA_964587605.1 uncultured Chromatiaceae bacterium | reverse complement strand
ATCACCTCCGCGTCCGGCCGCCCGCTGACGTTCCAGGACTCCTGGAAGATCACGGGGTCGAAGGCGAACCAGCCGAGTACCGCCACGCCGAGCACGGGCAGCAGGCCGATCAGCAGGGTACCGCCCTCGAAGTCCGTCACGCGGCGAGCGCCCGCGAAATTTATCAGCATCATCAGCCAGATCACGCTGAGCGTGCACAGGCCCGCCGCCATCGTGCCATTCAGCACCGGGAAGAAAATTGACAGGTAGCCGGTGGCGGCAACCGCGATCGCCACGTTGCCCACCCAGCCGCCGATCCAGTAGAGGAGACTCGCGTGAAAGCCGAAGAAGTGGCCGAGGCCGTCGCGCACCTGCCGCACCATGCCGACGCTGTCCGGCTTGACGCGAAAGAGCATCACGAAGACGCCGGCGAGCAGGAAAGCGCCGAGGCCCGAGACCACCCAGCCGATCAGGCTGACTGAGCCGAAGGCGCCGAGCGTGGCCGGCAGCAGGTAGACGCCCGACCCGATCATGTTGCCAGCCACCAGGAAGGTGGCCCGCAGCGGGCCGATGGTCTTCGCGGTCAGAATTTCTGGCCGAGCCGGATACCGATAGTCCTCGGCTGGTTGGTGCCCGTGTACGTGATACCCGGGTAGTTGATACCCGTGGACGTACTAAAATTGCCGGCGCAGATCGGCTCGTCGCACTGGGCGAAGCGGTACAACTCGGCCCGCTCGTCGAAGAGATTGTCGACGAAGAGCTCGAAGGTCCAGTTGTCCAGGTGGGCATTGGCGGAGATATCGGCAATGGTGTAGGCGTCCTGCTCGCCGCCCAGAAGCTGCTCATCGGCTGGCACCAACGCCGACCGGCTGCTGCCCTGGTAGACCAGAGAAGCCTGCAGGGCGCCGTCAATGCTCCCGATCGTGTAGTTGTAGCGGGTCACCACGTTGGCCTTGAACTCGGGCGTGACCGGCAAGGTGGTGCCGTCCGGCGCGAAGTCCTCCGGCGCGCAGTCCGCGATGCTAACCACCGTGGTGTCTTCGCAAAAATCACCGTCCAGTTCAGGCCGCAGCAGCATGAGACCACCACCCACCATCAGTTTGTCGGTGGCAGCCCACTCCAGGTCCACTTCAATGCCCGGGATCGTCGCGCCACCCTCCGCGTTCTTGATGTTCGTCAGGCCGTTGAGGCCAAGGAAGGAGTACTGGAAGTCGTCCCACTGCTGCCAGAACACCGCGCCATTAAAGCGCAGACGACCATCCAGCAGGATGGTTTTCCAGCCCACTTCGTAGTTGTCGAGAAAGTCGGCCTCATACGGGGGGTACTCCTCGACGCACGTGGGATCGCTGCCTGGCGGGCAAGTGCTGCGACGGTTTACCCCGCCGGGCCGGTAGCCCGTGGACCAGGTGGCGTAGACCATCCGGTCGTCATCAATGCGGTACGTCAGATTCAGCTTGTGCGTGAAGTCGGTGTCGTCAACGTCCTTGTCGAGGTTGATGCACGGCCCGCCATTGATGCCGCCGCCAGCCACCGGTGGGTCTTCCACACACGACTTCTCGCCCGTCGATCCGGTAATGTCATTCGTAAAACCGAAACCGAAGAAGCCCAGCAGGGAGTTGTCGTACTTGAAGTAGCGCAGTCCGCCAGTGGCCGACAGCTTCTCGGTGAGGTCGTAGGTGATATCGCCAAAGACGGCCCTGTCCTCGTCTTCCCGTTCCTGCTGGGTCAGCCAGAGAGTGTCCGGCCAGCCGGTAACTTCCAGGGAAGTGGCAAGGTCATCGACCAGGTAGCGTTGCTCGATATCGTGGGTCTGCTTCTGCCAGAACAGGCCGGCCAGGTAACGCAGGCGCTGGTCCTGCGGCGAGGAAATGCGAATCTCGTGGCTCTGCTTGGTGTATTTGTCGTTGCCCTGGATGTAGTTTGACGGATTGATGACGTTGAGGTCATCGTCGAAGAAATACTCACCGTAAGGGAAGGTACTGCCGAAGTACAGGACGTCGTAGGCGAAGGAATAGTCGGCGTAGTCCGAGTCGACTTCATCCTTGCGATCCAGGTACGAACCCGCATAGACGATGTCGAAGTTGCCGACCTTGCCCTCGACGGTGAGGGCGGCCTGCACGAATTTGTCTTCGGTGTTTTCCGGATAGAAGTGCGTCACCTTCAGATCGCCCACGGCGGGATCGAAGCCGAAGAAACCGTTGGTGTCCTGCTGTTGCGCAATCACGCTGGGGGTCACGGTCCAGCTGTCGTTGAGTTCGATGCGTAGTGCCGCGCGGGCGCCGGTGGTATCGACATCGTTGTAGTCCTCCTCAACGAAGGCACTGTTGTCCACCGTGCCATTGCCGCCGGTCACATCGTCGAGCGTCGGAAACGTCCGGGTGCCGAAGACATTGTCGATGAAACCGGCGTCGTGGCGGTGCCAGCCCACCAGACGGACGGCCATCTTGTCGGTAATCGGCACGTTGACGAAGCCTTCGAACTGGTAACCCGTATCGCCATCGGATACGGCATTGCCCTCGACGTTGTAGCCGGCCGAGAACGCATCGGGATCCGGCTCGTTGGTAATGATGCGAATACTGCCCGCCAGGGAACTGGCGCCATACAGGGTGCCCTGCGGACCGGCCAGTGACTCCACGCGGGCGATGTCGTAGATGTGGAGGTCGAGCGGGCCCTGGATCGTCGTGATCGGCTGCTCGTCCAGGTAGGTGCCCACTGAGGGCAGCGGGCCAGAATGGTTGCCGTTGTCGCCACTGGAGACACCGCGCATGAAGATCCGCGCAAACCCGGGGGACAACTGCTGAAAGGAAACACTGGGGAGAAACTTTACGTAGTCGTCGAAGTCCGCGATTCGCAACTGGTCGAGCTTCTCGGTGTCCAGCGCCTGCACGCTGATCGGGACGTCCTGCAGCCGCTCTTCGCGCTTCCGGGCCGTGACGATGATTTCGGGCAGGCCCGTGGCACCGCTGCGGTTCTCGCTGCGATCCTGCCCGATCGCGGGCAACATCGCCGCGAGCAGTCCGGAGGCGAGGGGAATTCCGTGGCGGATCACGCGGAACTGCCGGGCCTGACGCAACTTACGCTTTCTGGAACGCTGCATGGCTGCTCCCCCCCAGGGTCAACGCTGGCTGTAGTGTACGTCGCGATCCCGCAACGTCAAACGTCAGGCACGGCCGGGTACGCCTCCAGTGTGTTGCCGAGCGCCGACGTGAGCGGCCCCAGCCACGGTTCGTAGGATCGCCACTGCTCGAGCCCGCTTCGATACAGCGGCTGGCGGACCTGTTCCGAGCTGGCCGTGCGCACCGCCCGGTCGTTCTCGAAGAAGCGCAGGCAGGCGTCCTCGAAGGGCAGGTTGCAGTACTGCAACAGGCGGCGTACCTCGCCCTCCATGTCATCCACGACAGCTTCGTAGAGCACGCGATGGACACGGCCCGGCAGAACGCCATCGAAATGGCGCATCAGGTCCACGTAATCTTTGTAGTAGCGGCCGATCTCGGTAAGGCTGTACGTAAAGTTCTGGCCGCGGGCGAAGTGCTGCTTGAAGCCCGAGAAGCAGCACGCGAGCGGCTGCCGGCGCGCGTCGACGATCCGCGCATTTGGCAGTGCAAGATGAATCAGGCCAATGTGCGCGAAGTTGTTAGGCATCTTGTCGATGAAGAACGGCGCATTCGTCTTGCGCTGCACACGGGTGCGCTCCAGATACTGCTCACCGAGAGCGCGGATCTCGGCGGCACTCAGCCGACCGAGGATCTCCGGGTAGGCCGACGGCTGCGAGCGCTTCTTCCTGCCGCTTAAGGCGCGTGACAGCGCCGAGATGTCGGGTAGCTCCATCGTGCCTTCGACGGCCGGGTGGCTGGCCAGGATCTGCTCCAGCAGCGTGGAACCGGACCGGGGCAGCCCGACGATAAAGATCGGGTCGGCCGCCGGCGAACCGTAGCCGGCGCGTTCGGCAAAAAACTCCGCGGTGAACAACGCTTTGGAGCGTTCGGCATGGGTTGTTGTCTCGTCGGCGTCGTAGTGCAGTTCATTGCGGCGCAGGCGATTCGCCTCGGCGTAGTGCTCGAATGATTCGGCGAAATTGCGCTCGTCCTCCAGCGCCTTGCCAAGGGCGAAATGAAAATGGAGGCGGTCTTCATTGGTCAGCTCCGGACGTTGCACCTCCGTCCGCATCGTCGCGATGTCGGCCGCGGTAAAGCGCACCGTCTTCAGGTTGGCCAGGCTCCAGTGGGCCTCGCCCAGGTGTGGCGCCAGCGCGATGCATTGCCGGTACGCCGCGAGGCAGTCCTCCTGGCGCCCGGCCGTCTTCAGTGTGTGTCCGTAGCTTAGCCAGAGCCTGGCCTGGCCCGGATAACGGGCGAGCAGGCCCTCGTAGATCCCGATGGCGCTGTCGAATTCGCCAATCCGGACCAGGATTGCCGCGCGCAGGTTGCGATACCCCGGGTTGCCGGATTGCGTGGCCAGCAGCGCGTCGACCTGCGCCAGCGCCTCGGCTTCCTTGCTCTGCCGATGCAGCGCGATGGCGAGATTGTGCCGGGCGGCTGCAAAACTCGGGGCCAGCTCCAAACAGCGTGTCAGCAACGCCTCGGCATCCCCGTAGCGGCCCAGCCGCGCCGCCACCTCGGCCAGCATCCGGATGGCGGCAACGTCCTTCGGCAGCTGTTTGAGATGCTGGCGGAGCAGCGCCTCGGCCACGGCGAGCCGGTTGTCACACAGGGCCGCGGCGGCCTCCAGCAGGCGCGGATCCTTCGTCGACGCCTTGAGATAGTTCGAATAAGCGTCGTCGGCGGCGGCCGTGTCGTCCGCGGCGTGCAGGTGATCGGCCAGCGCGCGCCAGGCGTCGGCGAGTTCGGCATTGATCGCCACCGCCCGTCGCAGCGCGCGCACGGCGAGCTCCCCGTACCCGGCCGCTCCCAGCGCCAGACCCAGCTCATGGTGGGCCGGCGCCCAGTCGGGGTGAGCGTCGGCCAGCGGCCGCAGCACATCGGCCGCGGCGACCGGGTCGCCAAGGCGGCGGCGAGCCACGCCAAGAAACAGCGTGGCGATCGGGTGCTTCGGGACGGCGCTGAGAATCTCCTCCGCCTGCTCGCGGGCCAGGCGGGGTTCGGTCTCGAGTAATCGCGCCGCGTTCTTCAGCGCAACCTCCACGGAGCCGGTCTCATCCGACGTCGTCGTCATGGCGGCGAGTGTAACTCCCGGTAACTGGCGCCGGGATGTATCCTCGCCGGCATGCGTATCTCTGGCCAGCCCTGGGTATTGCTGGCGGCCCTGGCGGGCTGTAGCAGCCTCCAGCCGGACTCCGGGTCGCTGGCGATTCATTGCGGCACGCTCATCGACGGCGTCTCCGACCAGCCGCGCGCGAATGTCACTGTTGTGATTGTCGACGGGCGCATCACCGCGGTGGGCCCGCAGGCCAGCGTGCCGCGCGCGGTCCCGGTGCTCGATCTCGACGGCTACACCTGCCTGCCGGGCCTGATCGACATGCACACCCACCTGACCATGGAGCCGGGCGATTCGCTTGATTACAGCGTCTACTATCGGCGGAGTCAGGCGGAACAGACGCGCCTCTTTCGGGAGAATGCCCGGGCAACCCTGGAGGCCGGGTTTACGACCGTCCGGGACCTGGGCGCGTACATCGCCTGGACGGACCAGCAGTTGCGGGACGACATCAACGCGGGTCTGACCCCGGGTCCGCGAATGCAGGTGGCCGGCTTCTTCCTGACGATCCCCGGTGGGGGTGGCGACCTGATCGTCCCTGGCGTTCCCGCGTCGGACATTCCGGCGACGGCTCACAGGGGGGTGGCCCGCGGGCCCGAGGAATTCCGGCGCAAGGCCGAGCTCGCCGTGGCCGGGGGCGCCGACGTCCTGAAGGTGATTGCGTCGGGCGCCGTGTTTGCCTTCGGCGGGGAGCCCGGTGATCCCGAAATGACGCAGGAGGAAATTGCCGCGGTCGTTAAGGTGGCCCATCGGGCCGGACTGAAGGTCGCCGCCCATGCCCATGGCGCACGATCGATCAGGGAGTCGATCCTGGCCGGCGTGGACACGATCGAGCACGCCTCGCTGATCGATGACGCCGGGATCGAGCTGGCCCGCCAGCGCCAGGTGGCGCTGGTGATGGATGTGTACAACGGGGACTACACCGAGACGGAGGGACGGGCGAAAGGCTGGCCGGCGGAATTCCTGCGCAAGAACCTGGAGACCACCGAGGTCCAGCGGCAGGAATTCACGAAGGCCCACGCGGCGGGTGTGCCGATTGCGTTTGGCACCGACGCCTGCATCTACCCGCACGGTCTCAATGCACGGCAATTCGCCATCATGGTGCAGCGGGGCATGACGCCGATGGCAGCCATCCAGTCCGCCACGTCGGTCGCGGCGCGGTACCTGGG
>CAZPNN010000090.1:0-5501 GCA_964587605.1 uncultured Chromatiaceae bacterium | reverse complement strand
CATGCTCTACCTGCCCTTCGGGCTTGCTTCGGCGGTGTCACCGGCCGTGTATGGCTGGGTGCGGGACACCACGGGGAGTTACGACGCGATGTTGTACGTGGCGATCGGTTTGTTCATCGCGGGGGCGGTGATGCTGCTTGGATTGGGGCGGTATCCGGATTTTCGGGCGGCTGGTGAGCGGGTGGACTTTCTCGTTGACGCTCGTCGCCGCGCTTAGTCCAATAAAAAGGGCCGGATGAACCGGCCCTTTTTCGATGGGAGTCGCGCCTGAAGGCGCTCCTACGGCAGCGCGGAATCGCTACTTCGTCTCGCGCTCCATCAGCTTGTCGACCAGGCCCGCCGACACCTCGGCGTAGTGAGCGAACTCCATCGTGAAGGTGCCGCGACCACTCGTGGCGGACCGCAGGAAGTTGATGTAGCCGAACATTTCCGCCAGTGGAATGAAGCCCTGCACGAATGCCTGCGGGCCCTTCTGGCCCTGCTCGGTTACCGAGCCACGGCGGCGGTTGAAGTCGCCAATAATGTCGCCAAGGTATTCGGCCTCAGTGACCGTTTCGACGCCCATGATCGGCTCGAGGAGCTTCGGCCGGCTGGCCTTGTGCACCTCACGGAACATGGCCCGGCCGGCGATTTCGAAAGCCAGCGCCGAACTGTCCACGTCGTGATACTTGCCGTCAATCAGACGGGCGGTGAAGTCCACCACCTCGTAGCCGGCGATCTGGCCGCGCTTGGACTCTGACCGGATCGCGTACTCGACCGAGGGAATGAATTCCCGGGGGATGCGTCCACCGACAATCTCGTCGGAGAACTGCACGCCGCTGCCGGTCGCGCCAGGCTCGAAGATCATCCTGATCTCGGCGTACTGGCCGGAACCACCCGACTGCTTCTTGTGGGTGTAGACGTGTTCAATCTTGGTGCCAAAGGCCTCGCGGAAGCTGACGCGCGGCTTGCCCATGTTGGCTTCAACGCCGAGCTCAGTGCGCATCCGGTCAATCGTGACTTCCAGGTGCAACTCGCCCATGCCCTTCAGCAGGGTTTGACCAGTCTCCTGGTCCACTTCGAGGCGCAGGGACGGATCAGCCTTGGCCATCTTGTAGAGCGCGGTCGACATCTTGTCGACGTCGGTGCGCGTCTTGGGTTCGACCGAAACGCTGATGACCGGGTCCGGGAAGCGCATGCGTTCCAATAGTGCCGGGTGAGCCATGTCGCTCAGGGAGTCCCCGGTTTCCGTGTCCTTCATCGAGACGAAGGCAACGATATCACCAGAGCGGGCCTCATCGATGTCTTTCGTCGAATCTGCCTGCACTTCCACGATGCGGCCAATCTTCTCCTTCTTGCCGCGCGTGACATTCATCAGGGTATCGCCCTTCTTGATGGTGCCGGAGTAGATGCGGGTAAAGGTCAGGGTGCCGAACTGGTCGTTGATGACCTTGAAGGCCAGCGCACGAGCGGGGGCATCGTCGCGCACTTCCTGCTCGCCAATTGGCTTGCCGTCGGGATCAACGAGTGAGATGCCGCCGGTCTCGCCCGGGTACGGCAGGTAGTCGACGACAGCGTCCAGCAACTGCTGCACACCCTTGTTCTTGAATGAAGAACCGCAGAACACCGGCACCAGGGTGCCGCCAACCGTGCCCTTGCGGATACAGGCCTTGAGTACGACCGGGTCGAACTCGCCCTTCTCGACGAAGTTCATGAAGGCATCGTCGTCCAGGGCCAGCGCCGTTTCCAGGGCGTCCTGCCGCAGCTTCGGGATCTGGTCGATCCAGTCATTGTCCCGGGTGGTGGCGAAATTGAAGCGTGCCTTGAGCTGGTCAAGGGGCACGGTTTCCCACGTGCTGTCCTTGTCGTCGGATTTCCAGATGTAGGCAACACCGGCGATCAGGTCGGCCATGCCGGTGAACTCGTCGTGACTGCCGATCGGCACGTGGCACAGCACGACGTTGGCACCGAGGCGCTCGCGAATGCCCTTCACGCAGTGGCCGAAGTTCGCGCCCATGCGGTCCATCTTGTTGATGTAGCACATGCGCGGCACGTTGTACTGGTTGGCGAGGCGCCAGTTGGTCTCGGTCTGGGGCTCCACGCCGGCAACGCCGTCAAAGACGACCACGGCGCCGTCCAGCACGCGCAGGCTGCGATTCACCTCGATCGTGAAGTCCACGTGCCCCGGGGTGTCGATCACGTTGATCTGGTGGCCCTTCCACTCCGTCGAGACGGCAGCGCTCTGGATCGTAATTCCGCGCTTGCGTTCCTGCTCGAGGTAATCGGTGGTCGTGCTGCCCTTGCCGTCCTTGGTGTCGTGCACCTCGACGATCTGGTGCTTGCGGCCGGTGTAATAGAGCACACGCTCGGTCGTGGTGGTCTTGCCCGCGTCGATGTGGGCCACGATGCCGATATTGCGGTAGAGCTTGAGGTCTTTCTTCCTAGCCATGATCTCGTCTTTTGTGGTGTGATGGGTCCCGGTAGCGCTAATGAAGGTGCCAATAATCAGGCACCCACATCCAGGTTAATCCGCCATTCTAGCCTGTGAAGGGACATCGATGGAAACCCGGAGACCCCGCCTCCACCGCTCCAGCAAGGACAAGATGATCGCCGGCGTGTGCGGCGGCATTGCCGAATGGCTGGACTGGGACCCCACCGTCGTCCGCCTCACTTTCGTCCTGCTGTCCCTCGTGAGCGCCGCATTTCCCGGGGTTCTGGTCTACCTGATCCTGTGGCTGGTGACGCCCCCGGCCGAAGACAGCCCCCCGCCTGGCGGCTGACAGGCCGGATACACGGGGCATCTGCCGCCCCTCTCGCCCCCCATGTTGCCGCCCCATGTTGCCGCTCTGTGTTGCCACTCTGTGACGCCGGGCCGCGACTGCCACGGGCCGTCTTTGGGAACATGGCTGCGGTGGCCCGAGTCAGCAGCCCGTCCGGGAGGGGAAGCAATGAATGGATATCTCTGGGTGGCGCTGGGCGCCGTCATTGGCTTGATGGTGCCGTTCCTGTTTCTCCGCCGGCGTCAGGGCTTGGGTGAGGAAACCGGCCATGGCGCTCCTGTACGGACCCGACCGGAGCGCGGGTCCGCCGCTCCGGTGGAGGCAAGACCCAAGCCCCCTCGTGGTTTTCACGCTGTCACCCTGAAGCCCTGCCCGAACGCCTGCGCGGCAGTGCACGCCATCACCGGCCAGCGCTTCCTGTCCAGCGAGGCGCCGGCCCTGCCGCTCGCGGGCTGCGACCAGCAACGCTGTGATTGCACTTACGGACACTGGAGCGACCGACGGGACAGGGGCAACCGGCGCAGCGGCTGGGACACGTTCGCTGGTTTTGCACAATCGCTAGTCCAGGGTGACCGCCGCAACGAGGCGCGTGACCGCCGCAACCGACGCTAAGGGACGTGCCGCCGTCTCAGCTGGCCTCAAGCTGTCCGTACAATTCCAGCCACTCGGCCTCCAGGGCGCCATGGGCGTCGCGAACCGTGGCGTGGCGACTGGCCAACCGGGTCAACTCGTCCCGCCTGCCTTCGTAAACGCAAGGGTCCGCCAGGTCCTTCTCCAGTGCCGCCAGTTCCATAGCCAGGCCCTGGAGTTTTTGCTCGAGTGTGGCCAGTTGCTGCTGGCGACGGCTGGTCTGCAGATCAGGGCGAGACTTTGGCCGGGCTTTTGGCCCAGCCTTGGCCGCTGGCGCCGCCGGTTCCGGGGACGGTTCGGCTGACTTGTTGGCGCGCGCGCCAAGCCAGACCGCGTACTCGTCCAGATCACCCTTGAACGACTCCACGCGACCGTCAGCCACGCGCCAGAAGGTCTCGCAGACGAGCCCGATCAGGTGGCGGTCGTGGGACACCAGCACGATGGCGCCATCGAAATCGGCCAGTGCTTCCGCGAGGGCTTCTCGCATATCGAGGTCCAGGTGGTTGGTGGGCTCATCGAGCAGAAGCACGTTGGGCTTCCGCCAGGCGATCAGTGCCAGCGCGAGGCGGGCTCGTTCACCACCTGAAAAGACGTCCACGGACTGAAAGGCACGCTGGCCGGAAAAATACCAGCGACCCAGAAAGCTACGCATGTCCTGCGTGGTTGCTTCCGGTGCGATATCACGCAGGTGGTCCATCGGGGTTGCTCCGGCACGCAGGCTCTCGACGGTGTGCTGGGCGAAGTAGCCGATGCGGATATCACCGTGAACGTTGCGCTCGCCGGCCAGCACCGGCAGCTCCCCGATCAGGGTCTTGATGAGCGTGGACTTGCCGGCACCGTTGGGCCCCAGCAGCGCGACACGGTCGCCCGCCTCCAGGCCGAAGCCGACATTGCTGAGGATGGTGACGTCCCTGCGGGCCGAGGACGGCTCGCCCGGCAGGTGCTCGTCAGCCTCGCGCGCGGCGGCCGCCCGGTAGCCCGCGTCAGCGTGATTCAGGCGGATCAGGGAGAACGGCAGTTTCGGCGGCACGTCGAAGCTGATGTGCAGGGCGTTCTCGGCGCGCACTGCCTCGGTGCCCGCGAGTTTGGCCAGCCGCTTCATGCGCGACTGGGCCTGCTTTGCCTTGCTCGCCTTGGCCTTGAAGCGGGCAATGAACTTCTGCAGGTGCTCGCGCTCGGCCTGTTCCTTCTCGAAGGCAATCTGCTGCAGCCTCAAGTGCTCGGCGCGCTGGTGTTCAAAGGCCGTGTAGTTGCCTGTGTAGAGCTTCGCGCTGCCCTCATGGAGGTGCAGGGTGTGCTTCGTGACGCCGTCGAGAAACTCGCGGTCGTGGGAAATGATCAGGAGCGTCCCCGGGTACTTCAGCAACCAGTCCTCGAGCCACAGCACAGCGTCGAGATCCAGATGGTTGGTGGGTTCGTCGAGCAGCAGCAGGTCCGACGGCGTCATCAGCGCGCGCGCCAGGTTGAGGCGGACCCGCCAGCCACCCGAGAACTCGCCGACCGGCTTGTCGTGGGTCGCCGCCGGGAAACCGAGACCGTGCAGCAGCCGCGCCGAACGCGCCTCGGCATCGTAGGCCTGCAATTCGGCAAGCCGCTGGTGGGCCTCGGCAACCGCTTCGTAGTCTTCCGCCGCCATCGCCTCGCGTTCGGCCCGGGTGGCCGCCCACACCAGCGCATCCCCGGACATCACGAAGTCGACCGCGGGATCCGGCAGCGACGGGGTTTCCTGGGCCACGCTGGCAATCCGTACCCGCCCCGAGAGGTCCATGTCCCCGCGATCAGGGTCCAGGTCACCCTGCACGACCGAAAACAGGCTGGTCTTGCCGCAGCCGTTTCGGCCGACGACGCCCACGCGGCACCCCGCGTGGAGGCTCAGGTCCACGTTGGACAGCAGCAGCTGCTCGCCGCGCCGCAGGGCAAGGTTTCTGAAGGTCAGCATGAGGGCGCGGAGTTTAGCCGGATTTCTGCCCCGGTGACCGGTTTGGCCAAGGCCGGGCCAGCCGCTCGACCGCTGCGCGAAGCTGCGGATTGTTGGCTTCGGCCGCGGCGTTGAAATCGATCATGTCCTGAAGGTCCTGGAGTCGCTGCGCATACGTGGACTTGAGGGCCATG
>CAZPNN010000089.1:0-6837 GCA_964587605.1 uncultured Chromatiaceae bacterium | reverse complement strand
GGCCGGCCGGCGGCCGCAACCTTTCTGCGGGAAGCACGGCCGGAACTCCAGCGCCTCCTGATTCGCCGCTCACGCCTGCATCCGTATCTCGTGCATCAGTTCATGCGCATGGTGATCGCTCGCTCGCGCGAACTCGATCTGTGCGTGGATGGATCGTTGCGTCAGACAAAGCGCAATGCGTTCGGGCTGCTGGAGCGGATAATGTTCGACTTTGTGCGCCGTGGACGGGAGGGCTACACGCTGTGAGGAAATTGCGCGTCCTGGTCCTGACCCACGAGAGCCTGGTGCCACCGGACTCGCTCGATGGTTACTCGTTGCAGGAGATCGACGAGTGGAAAACCGAGTACGACGTGATTTCGGTGCTGCGCAAGGCGGGGCACGAAGTCCGGGTGCTCGGCATGTACGACAATCTTGGTGATTTGCGCCAGGCGATTACCGAGTGGAAGCCCGATATCTCCTTCAACCTGCTGCAGGAATTTCAGGGAATTGTCAGCTACGACCAGCACATCGTTGCCTACCTGGAGTTGATGCGGCAGCCGTATACCGGCTGCAATCCGCGAGGGATGATGCTGTCGCGTGACAAGGTACTGTCCAAGCAGATCCTGACCTATCACCGGATCCCGACGCCGCAGTTTCATGTCTTCCGTCGTGGCCGGGCATTCCGCGCGCCGCGCAAGCTCAAGTTCCCGCTGTTTGTGAAATCAGCGACGGAAGACGCCTCGCTGGGTATTGCCCAGGCCTCCATCGTCAGCGACGTGGCGCGCCTCAGGGAACGCATTGATTTCATTCACGAGTCCATCAAGACCGATGCGCTGGTGGAGGAGTACATCGAGGGTCGCGAGCTGTACATGGCTGTTGACGGTAACAACCGCCTGGCGACTTACCCCGTCTGGGAGCTGAACTTTGGCACGCTGCCCGATGCGATGGCGGGCATCGCCACCCGCAAGGTGAAGTGGGACCGCAAGTACCAGGAAAAGCACGCGATCCAGACCGGCATGGCACAAAACCTGAGCGACGCCGAGCGGGAGAAATTATGCCGCTTCAGCAAGCGCATCTGCCGGTCGCTGTACATGAGCGGTTATGCGCGCATGGATTTCCGGATGCGCCCTGACGGCGAGATCTTCCTGCTCGAGGCCAACTGCAATCCGAACCTGTGCGATGGCGAGGATTTTGCCGCGGCGGCCGCCGCGGGCGGCGTGAAATATGACGCGCTGATTCAACGGATCATCCGCCACGGGCTCGGCTACGAGGCAGAGTGGCGCACTAACGAGATCTAGGCGCGTCGCGGAGTCCGGCGAAGTACTCAAGCACGTCTTTCAGCGTGACCACGTCGGCGTAACGCCGGCCCACATCGCGCAGATTGTCGTGGTGCGGGCCTTCCTCCATGTCGCCGCAGCACTCCTCCGGAACCATCGTGCGATAGCCGTGCGAAAAGCTGTCGACGATGGTCGCGCGCACGCAGCCGCTCGTGGCGACGCCGGTAACGATCACGGTGTCGACGCGCGCCTTGTTAAGGTAGGTGGTCAGCGGCGTACCGAAGAACATCGACGGTGCGGACTTGGTGAAGTGGAAGTCGTAAGCCGGGTCGTGGATCCGCTCGTCCATGCGGGTGGCGGGCTCGCCATGGAACCAGCCGCTGTAGAGCGGGCTGATCTTCCAGTAGCCCATGTCCCTTTCGCTGCCCCAGGCCACGTTGCAGGTCGCTACCGGAATGTGGCGGCGGCGGGCGTCCTTCAGCAGCACGGCGGTATGTTCGACGGCGCGCTGCACGTGGGGCGACTGGCCCATCTGGAAGGCGGGGTTCGTGAAGCCGTGCTGGAAGTCGACCACGATGACCGCCGGCCGCTCGCCGAAACCGATCAAGTGGGCACCGTAGCCCGCTTTCGTAAACCCGTCCGACATGGCGTCTCTCCGTCCGGCCCCACCGGCAGTCTAGCCGGAAGCGTCGGTCGGAGAGCCGCGGCCGGTCAGAATGCCGCGGCCGGTCAGAATGCCGCGGTGAGCATCACCCAGTACTTGCTCGCGTCTGTTGAAAAGTCGTCGGCGTCGTAGGTGGCACCCTTGAGCAGGACGGCGTAGTGCTTGCCGATGGCCCAGTTGGCCGACGCGTCAACCTCGGTGCCCCAGTCGCCGGCGCCCGTCTCGGCGCTGAAGTCGTGGACGACCAGCATCAGGTCGGCGCCCAGCGCCTTGCCCGTCACCGCGACATACAGGTCCTCAATGCCGCCATCCGGCGTGGTCAGGAACTTGTCGACCCAGCCCTGGAAAATGTGCAGGGTGGCCAGCGGCGTGCGAAACGCGCTGCCCGCGGTGCTGTCGCCCTCCAGCACTTCGTAGCCCAGCTTGAAACCGAGCCGCTCCGAACTGATCCCGGCCTCCAGCAGGTAGTACCCGGCGTCGTAATTCACCGGGTTATCGGCGTAGTCGCTCTGTTGCGCATATTCGACCGCGTAGTTGCCGTTCCAGCCGGTGACGAGTTCGGTACCGCCGGTGGCGCGCAGGCCGAAGGTCTGGTTGGACAGGCCGTCACCGTTGTCGAAGTCCATCAGATACCCGTAGGCGGCCAGGGCCACGGCCGGGTTGATGTTCCAGCCGAGGTCGAGCAAGTGGGTGTTGCTGTCGAGGTCAGCCGGCGGGGTGCCATTGTCCGGCCCCTGGATGCGGTTGACCTGGCCCACGTAGGCGTAGGAAGCATTGATCTTGTCGTTGAAGCGGTGACCGATGCCCGCCGCGTCGTAGGTCTGCTCGTTCTGCCGCCAGCCGACGTTACCGATGAAGCGATGGTTCGCCCGCAGGATCCGCTGGCGGCCCACGGTGATTTCCGTGCCCGTAAAGCCGGTGTAGCGAAGCAGCGCCTGGTTCAGGTCCGTGCCTTCGGGGTCCGTCACCCCGGGGCGGTCGGTCACGCCGTTGCGGGTGTCGTTGAAGTTGTCGGCACCGATGTGGCGTACGTCGTCCACCTCGAGGAGCACGCTGAAGTCGCTGACCGGTTTCGGGGCGACCGTAACCCGCGAGCGTAGGGTGTTGGCCCAGGCATCCTTGGAAAACGCGTCGTCGTCGACCGCTTCAAAGCGATAGCGGAAGTTCAGGTTGACGGTGCTGTCGGCAATGGCTGCCGCCAGGTCGTCCGTCAGGCCTTCGGCGTGCGACAGCGGGGCAGCAATCAGCAGGGATGCAGCGAGCGGCCAGGAAACGATAGCCGCGCACCGAAGCGAGCTAATACACATCATGCTGGGTGTTGTAGACATTGAACTTTCCTGTTGGCGTGATGATGCGCGGTCCCTTGATGACCTTCTTCAGCTTGCGAGTGCGGTCGTCGACGACCACGATCGCGGACTCCTCGCTCATGCCGCTCCAGACCGAGAACCACACTTCGTCGCCCGTGGCGTTGTACTCGGGTTGCACGATGCGCTTCGGGCCTGGCCCGAGCTTCGCCCACTCGGCGATGGGCAGGACCTTGTAGCCGGCATCGAGGTTGTCGATATCGAACACGGCAACCGACTGGCTGATGGCCGCGTCCGGGTTCAGCGGGGTATCGACCCAGAGATTCCTGGACTTCGGGTGGGTCTTGACGAACAGCGATCCGCCGCCCTGGCCCTTCAGCACCTTCGCGACTTTCCAGGCGTACTGCGGGTGCTTGTCGGGGTCCGTGCCGATCAGCGTTATCTTGTCGTTGCCGAGCGCGCTCGTAACCCACACCGGGCCGAACTCCTTGTGGGTGAAGTTGGCGCCGCGGCCCGGGTGCGGTATCTCATCCACCGGGATCCTGGCCGTGAGCTTGCGGTCCTTCGAGTCGATGACCACGATCTCGTTGGACTTGTTGGCGGCGGTCAGGAAGTAGCGCAATGTTGAATCCCAGCCACCGTCATGCAGGAAGCGCGCGGCATCGATGGTGGTGATGCCGAGATTCTCGATGTCGCTGTAGTCCACCAGCAGGATTCGCCCTGTCTCCTTGACGTTGACGATGAAGTCGGGGTGCTGGTGGGAGGCCACGATCGCGGCCACGCGCGGCTCCGGGTGGTACTCCTGGGTGTCCACGGTCATGCCGCGGGTCGAGACGATCTTGAGCGGCTCCAGGGTGTCGCCGTTCATGATCACGAACTGTGGTGGCCAGTAGGAGCCGGCCACGGCGTACTTGTCTTCATAGCCCTTGTACTTGGAGGTCTCGACGGAACGTGCCTCGAGGCCGACACGGATCTGGGCGACGGTCTGCGGCGGGTTCATCCACAGGTCGATCAGGTCGGTCTTGCCGTCACGGCCGATCGTGTACACGTAGCGGCCGGAGTGGGACAGCCGGGAGATGTGTACGGCGTAGCCGGTCTTGATGATGCTGACAGGCTCCTTGGTATCGCCATCGATCAGCGCGACTTCACCGCTGTCCCGGAGGGTCACCGCAAAGACGTTCTTGAGGTTGATGTTGTTCTCAGGCTTGGTTGGCCGCTTCTCGACGGGTACGAGCACCTTCCACGAGGCCTTCATTTCGGGCATGCCCCATTCCGGAGGCTGCGGCGGCTCGTGCTGCAGGAAGCGCGCGAGGATGTCGATGTCCGTGTCCGACAGTTGGCCTGAGGTGCCCCAGTTCGGCATGCCGGCTGGCGAGCCGAACTTGATCAGCGCCTTCAGGTAATCGGTGCCCTTGACCATCGTCAGGTCCGGGGTCAGCGGCTTGCCGGTGGCGCCCTTGCGCAACACGCCGTGGCAGCCGGCGCAGCGCTCGAAGTACACCTGTGTGGCGCGGGTAAATTCCGTTTCACTGAGGCTGGGTGCGCCGGGTGTCACGCGCTGCTGGGCGTCGGTGACCTGTGAGGGCTGGGACTGATAAGACTGTTCGGCTTCGCCGGCGCCGGGATGCCGCTCACCCGCGGCCTGCTTCGACTCGAGGCCGGTGCCCTTGCGGAACGCGTTGACCTGCTTCAGCGTCACCTGACCGCCGGGATTTCCCCAGCTGTTGAGGACGTAGGTGATGATCCGGCTCAAATCCTGGTCGCTCAGGTAGCTCATCGCCGGCATCACGTTGTTGTATTCCTGGCCGTTGACGACCATTTTCCCCTGCTTGCCCTTGACCGTGACTTCAAGGATCGCGCCGGGATTGGCGGCGATGAAGTCAGACTTGGCGAGCGGGGGAAACGCGCCCGGCAGGCCCTGGCCATTCGGCTGGTGGCAGGCCGCGCAATTCTGCTGGTAGAGCTCGGCACCTTTCTCGAGATCGAGCTTGCTTGCCTTGCTTTGCGCGATCTCGGCCTTGTGCTCCAGCGGTTCCCCGGCGGCGTGGGCCGGCAAGGAGAAGAAGGTGGAGCTGAGCAGTGCCGTGAGAACCGTAACCGGTCCGGCAATGCGCAGACGGGCTGAGCTGCTAGGCATGACGCGACTCCTGGTGTCGGGTTGGCGCACGGCGGTATGCCGCTGATGTAGTACACAGGATTGTCGCGGGGCGGCTTCGCCGATTACATAGGGGAAAGTACGGAGCCGGCGCCTAGAAGCGGTAACGGAGCGTGGCGCCGATCTGCCGGCCGCGTGGCAGGCTGATGGCGAAGGCCCGCGGGCTTAAGGACGAACCCGCACACACTGTGCCGGGTGGGGCTGTGCCCGCCGTGACGTAGGTTCCGCAGGGCACCAGGGTACTGGTGCCGTCGGGCCGCCGGTCGATATAGCGCTGCACGTCCACCGGCGTGTCGTCATCCGTGAGGTTCGTCACCCAGAACGACAGCTCGGCAGTTTCGGAGGCGAGGCCGGTCCGAAGTCCGAGCAGGGCACGGTTGCCGGTCTCAATCAGGTTGTCTTCCTGCGCGTAGCGCGAGGACTCGAAGCTCCAGTCGCCGCCGGCGAACCAGGTCACCTGGTCGCCAATGCGTTGCCGGTGCTCGAGCTGGATGCTCGCGGCGTGCTTCGGCACGCGGGGCGTCTTCTGGCCCGCCACGTTGCCCAGCGTCTCAAGGGCCTCGTTGCTGCCATTCCCGCCGAGCAGGTCGGCCTGGTCGGTGCTCAGGTCGCGGCGGATCTCCGAGTCGGTCCAGCCGTAGCTGATGGCGGAGTAAAGCTGCTCGGTGAGTTGCATCGCGGCCTCCAGTTCCAGCCCGTTGACCGCGATGCGCCCGACGTTATCCAGCACGGTGGCGGTGCGACCGTCGCCGAGGTCCACAATCGTGGTGGCCTGCTGGTCGTGGACGTCGAGGTGGTAGGCGGCGACCGCGTACCGGCCGCGTCCGTCGCCAAATCCGCCGCGCAGACCGAGTTCGTAGTTCCAGACGACGGCCTCGTCGACGACGCGGTAACGTTCGTCGTCCTCGCCGGCGGCGGTCTTTGGCACGGTGTCGTTGAAGGTGCCCGGCGCCTGGCCACGCGCGACGTTGAGGTACGGCATCAGCGTGTCGGTGGCCTGCCACGACACGGTGAGTCGCGGCGACCAGCTGCGAAAGGTGGTGTGAAAGCTTTTCGGCTCACCGGTGCCGACAATATTGGGTACGGTGTTCACGCGCACTTCGTCCTCGGCGTAGCGCAGTTCGAGGCTGGTAGTGACGGCATTCCGAAAGTCGGTTTCCAGGGCGCCGAATACCGCGCGGTTCTCCACGTCCTGGTAGCTCCGGGCACCGAAGTTAGGCAATACCGACACGCCGCCTGTAGTAACGACCACGCGGTCCTTCACCACCTCGTCAAGGCTGCCCTGGTAGAAATACAGGCCGGCGGTGCCGCGCCAGGCCGCATCGCGTGAGGAGGAAAGCCTGAGTTCCTGCGAGAAATCCTCCTGCTCCAGTTTGTCCCGCACCAGGAAGGACCCGGGCACGGCCGGCACCGGGTCGTAGGCCGCGTACGAGGCATCGAAACCCCGCTCGAGCTCGT
>CAZPNN010000088.1:0-3178 GCA_964587605.1 uncultured Chromatiaceae bacterium | reverse complement strand
TCCTGGGCGATCTCCTCTACGGTGGTGGCGCTGCTCCCCGACTCCACCTGCACGCGACAGCCCTCGAGTTTCAGCATCCCCGATCGGGGAATACGGTGCGCCTTACAGCGCAGCCTGATTTTGTCACGCCGGTCTCCCGGCAGTTGCGGGAGGCCGTAATCGATCCTGCCCGCACGAACACATTTCGAGAGATACAGGGAGCGGCGGACGGCAAGCCCGGAAGTTACCGGGACCGACTCGGTGCATGGTTGCTGCTGGAGAGCGAGGAAGTGCCCGTTGCGGGGGAGGCGAGTGCGCTCCTGGGTTCTGGTGCCGGGACGCCGCCGGTTCGGGGCGTGTACTTCAAGCGGCTGTTGCGTGAGGTCACGCGTGCGTCAGCAACGGAGGCCGCACCGCAGCTGCTGGCGGGCGAACCCGCGCCGGCGCGTTTTCCGGTGCGTGAGCACGGCGTCAGCTATGAACTCAGCGTGACCGAGGGCTATTCGGTTGGGTTGTTTCTCGACCAGCGGGACAACCGCCGGCGACTTCTATACGGCCATGTGGCTTCGGAATTTCCGCTGTACGCCATGGAGAAACGCCCTGCGCCGGAAGTGCTCAACTGCTTCGCCTACACCTGTGCCTTCAGCGTGTGTGCTGCGCTGGGCGGTGCCCGCGTCACCAGCCTGGACCTGTCCCGCAAGTACCTGGACTGGGGGCGGCGCAACTTCGAGTTGAACAGCCTTGATCCCGCCGCTCATGATTTCATCTACGGTGACGTCTTTGACTGGTTGAAGCGCCTGGCGAAGAAGTCGCGGAGCTATGCGGTGATTCTTCTTGATCCTCCCACATTCTCCCGCTCCCCGGGCCAAGAGGATTTCCGGTGCGAAACGGATTACGGCCGGCTGGTGTCCCTCGCGCTGCCCTTACTGCAACCCGACGGCGTGCTGCTGGCCTCGACGAATATGGCCCGCCTTGCCCCTCCGTCGTTTATCGCGCAGGTACATGCGGCGATACTGGGTACCGGGCGGAGGATCATCCAGGAACACTACGTGCCCCAACCGCCTGATTTTCCCGTCACGCGCGAGGAGCCCGCTCACCTGAAAACCCTGTGGTTGAGGATATCCTGATGCATCGTGCGGCGACGCTGGTTCTGCCCCTCCTTTGTTTTCCCCTGCCCGCGCTTGCCAGCGACGGGCTGGCCATCAGCGCGACCCGTGATCCCGTTTCCCAGGCACTCGTCGCGATCCTGATCGTCGGCGTGTTTGTCCTGCTGGCCCTGGAGAAGGCCCACCGGGTTCTGGTGATCTTTGCGGCGGTAGCCCTGATGTGGCTGGTCACCTACCTCACGCCCTATCACCTGATCCCGTTCGACACCGCAAAGGACGCGATAGACCTCAACGTGATCGTGCTGCTGGCGGCGATGATGGCATTGGTCGGGGTGCTCAAGACCACCGGGGTCTTTTCCTGGGCGGTCGCAAGGCTGCTGCGAACGTCGGGCGGCCGGCCGGCGGTGATCGTTGCCCTGATGATCTGGTTCACGGGACTTTTATCGAGCGTGGCCGACAACGTGACCACGGTGATTTTTGCGGCCCCGATGGCCCTGGAGATTGCCGCCCGGCTCCGGATTCGCCCCATTGCAATACTCCTCCCGATCGTGATGGCATCGAACATCGGCGGCACCGCCACCCTGATCGGTGATCCGCCAAACATACTGATCGGCTCGGGGGCCGGCCTGTCGTTCATGGCGTTCATTCTCAACCTGACGGCTCCCGTGCTGATCATGCTGGTGGCACTCGAGTGGTACTCGACCCGCTATTTCGCGGTGGATTACACTGGCGGAGTTCAGCAGATCGATGCCAATACACTGGCATTGCCCCCTCTGACGGACCCGGTGTTGCTGCGTTGGGGGCTTTCGATTACGGCACTGATCTTCGTCGGGTTTTTCACCCACAGTCTCACCGGGATGCCCGTCTCGATACCGGCGGCCGTTGGTGCGGCGGCTCTGTTTGTCGTCCAGGACATTCTGCACGTCAGACGCCGCAATCCCTCGCTGGACGATCGTGTCCACGGCGTCATCAAGGTGATGGAAACCGATATCGAGTGGCCGACGCTGGCTTTTTTTGCGCTACTGTTTATCGCGGTGGGCGCAGCGGTGGCCACCGGCCTGGTCGGGACGCTCTCACAAGGCCTGGCCACCTTCATTGACTGGGGCGCCGCCAACCTTGGACTTTCTGCCTACGGCACCCTGCTCTTCGCAGCCCTGCTGATCCTGTGGGTGAGCGGGGTGCTGTCGGCTCTGATCGACAACATTCCCTACGTCGCGGTCACCATACCGATCATTGCCAGCCTGGTGGACCAGCTGCCGGGGGACACGGAAATTCTCTGGTGGGCGCTGGCGTTAGGGGCGTGCCTCGGCGGCAACGGCACCGCAATCGGCGCCTCCGCGAACGTCACCGTGGTCGGCCTTGCCGAGCGGGCGGGGGCGCACATCACGTTCGGGCAATTCACCAGGTTCGGTGCCCGGGTCGCGGGGATGACGCTGCTGATCTCGTCGGTGTTTATCACCGCTCATATCTATTTCGGGCAGACGACCACCCAGGGGGTCATGATTGCGGCCCTGCTGCTTTACTTCGCGGGCCGGGCCTTACTTCACCGGCCGCGGTGACGCCCGCCTAGTTACCGTTCCTGGCGTAGTTAGCGCCGAGGTAATCAAGGATTAGCTCGGCGTCAGCGTCGGTGATTGTTGCGCCCATGACATTACGCATCTTGCTAATGCTCGCCTCCCAGCCCTTCCGGTCCGGGATCCCGGCGCTCATGAGTACGTAGTCGACGCTATGGCAGACACTGCAGTTGGCCATTACCGTGTCACGACCCGGCGCGTCGGCAAGCCGGAGCTGTGATTCATCGGCTGCCGCTCCTGCGCTTAACAGCAAGACCACGACGGACAGTGCGATGCGCATCATGCGACCACCAGATCGAGTACCTGAATCCGGTTGTTATGGTAGCCCGACGGATTGGCGACCGGTTCAGGCGGTTGTGTAGTGCCATTCCTGCTGGTGGCCCTGACCTGGACGCTCAGGCGACCGGACTGTTCCGGGGCCGAAACCTTGAACGACCACGGACGCAGTGAGAAAGGTCCGAGATCCGTGCCGAGCTGTGCCGTGTTCCAGGTTGTGCCGCGATCGAGGGACAATTCCAC
>CAZPNN010000087.1:0-2021 GCA_964587605.1 uncultured Chromatiaceae bacterium | reverse complement strand
ATGACCCCGACCGGCAAAGTGGCGCCCCGCCAGGTTCTCCTGAACCCGGGACCGGTGACGCTGACGGACCGGGTGCGGGCTGCGCTGTCGGGCGGTGACTGGTGCCACCGCGAAGCCGAATTCGCAGCACTGCTCCAGGATATCAACCGGCGCCTGGTGAATGTTCACCCCGGCATGGCGGACGCGTTCCGTGCCGTCACGCTGGCCGGGTCCGGCACGAGTGCTGTCGAGGCCATGCTGGCCAGCTTCGCGCCGGACGGGCGCACGACACTGGTGGTTGCCAACGGCGTGTATGGCGAGCGCATGGCGCGCATGCTCGAAGCACACGGCAAACCATTCCGCGTGGCTGGGCACGCCTGGACGGACGCGATCGACGTGGCCGCCGTGACCCGGCAGCTCGACGAAGATCCCGCCATCACGCATCTCGCCGTGGTCCACCACGAGACCACCACCGGCAGGCTCAATGATCTGGGCGCGCTTGGCTCCCTGTGCCGGGAGCGGCAGGTCGCGCTTCTGCTTGATGCCGTCAGCAGCTTCGGCGCGGAATTCATCGACGCCGATGCCTGGAACGTCGGTGCGCTCGCCGGAACGGCGAACAAGTGCCTGCACGGTGTTGCCGGGCTCTCGTTTGTCCTGGCTCGCGACACGCTCTGGTCTGCCCGGGCGTACCGCAGCGGCAGCGTGTACCTCGACCTGCGGGCGTACTACGGCAGCCAGCACCGGGACGGATTCTCACCGTTTACCCTGCCCGTGCAGGTCGCGTTCGCGCTCCGCGAGGCGCTTTCCGAGCACGCTGAGGCGGGCGGCAGCGCCGTGCGCCGGCAGAGCTACGTGGCCCGTGCGGCGCGCATTGCGGCGACCTTGCAGGCAGCGGGCGTCGCGACGCTGTTGCCCGCGGAAGAGTACTCGCCGGTGCTGTGGTCCTGGCGGTTGCCAGCGGGCCAGACCTACGCCGGGCTGCACGCCGCGCTGAAGGCCGAGGGTTTCGTAATTTACGCGGGGCAGGGCGATCTCGTTGCGCGGATCTTCCGGATCGCGCACATGGGTGATATCCGGCCGGACGACATGGACCGGCTCTGTGCCACGCTCACCCGGATTCTCGGGACGGCTGCGTGACTGCCGCCGGAGCGCCCCTCACGTCGGCGGTGATTCTCGCCGCTGGGCGCGGTACGCGCCTTGCGGGCCACGTCGATGACCGCCCGAAGGGCTTTCTGCAACTGGGCGAAGCCCCGATCATCGAGGAGTCGATCGATCGGCTCGCGATGGCCGGCATACGGGATGTGCTGATCGTCACCGGGCATTGCGCCGGACACTACGGGGAGCTGGCCCGGCGGCGCGCCGATCTCGTCCGCACGGTACACAATCCGCGCTTCGCCGACTCGGGCAGCATGTACTCACTGTACTGCGCGCGAAGTGCGCTCCGTGCTCCGTTCCTGCTGCTCGAGTCGGATCTCGTCTACGAACCGCGCGCCCTGACTCATTTGCTGGAATATCCGGCCCCGGACGCCATCCTGCTTTCCGGGCCGACGGGCGCGGGGGATGAGGTGTATGTGGAGGTACAGGACGGCAAGCTCCTGAACATGTCCAAGCGACTCGATGCCCTGGGTCCGGGGGTGGCCGGCGAACTGGTCGGCATTTCGAAAATCTCGGCGGCGCTTTACGGGCGCATGTGTGCCATTGCGGAACGCGCGTTCGCAACGTCACTCCAGTACGACTACGAAACCGGCTGCCTCGTGGCCGCGGGCCGCGAGCAGGAGATTGCCTGCCCGGTGGTGCGGGATCTGGTCTGGGGCGAGATTGACGATCCCTCGCACCTGGCTCGCGTGCGGGACACGGTCTACGTGGAAGTCCGCCGGCGGACGGAGGCGGCCGCGGGCCGGGCTGCGTTATGATTGGCAGCATGCGAAGCCAACAAAAATCCACCCTCCTGTTTACCCTGTTCTGCGCACTGGCCGGTCTCGCGCCGGAGGCGCAGGCCTACCTGGATCCCAGCACGGGCAGCATGATTCTGTCGGCCATCG
>CAZPNN010000086.1:0-10480 GCA_964587605.1 uncultured Chromatiaceae bacterium | reverse complement strand
AACTTCCGCCTGGGCCTGGATATCGGCTTTGCGCTGACCTACGCGGCGTTTCTGGTGACCGTTACCAGCGTCGCAGTCCGCCGGGCCTGGCCGGACGATGCCCGGCGGCGACGCCTGAACCTGGTGGCGCTGCTGCCGATGACCTGCGACCTCCTGGAAAACGCGCTCGGTATCGGCCTGGTCGCGGCGTTTCCGGCCCGCCTGGATGCCGTCGCGTGGCTGACGGCCGGGGTAACCGGAGTGAAGTGGCTCAGCCTGGCGCTGGCGCATGTGGTTATGGCCTACGCCCTCGTAGCCGCTGCCAGAAGGCGGGCGTAAGCCGCATAGGCCGACCCAGGCGCTTTGTCGGCCTGCGGTGGCTGGACATGGTCAGTCTGCAGGCACCAAACCGTGCGCGCCGAGAAATTCCTGCAGTGCCGCCGCAATCACCCGATGACCGTGCGGTGACAGGTGGATGAAGCCATCCACGAACATATCCTCCGGCTGATTCACGTAAGCCGGGCTCGCTTCAAGCACCGGCACGCTATTCGCGGCAGCGAACGCCAACAGATCCTGCTGGGGCCCAAGCCGGGTCACCGGCAATCCGACCTGGGAACTGTAGGGGTACATCACCATCGCGACAGGAATCTGCTGCTCGCGGGCCACCGCGAAGATGGCCTGCATCTGTTCCTTCATTTCACTCCAACGCTTCTCGCCTGTACGAGCGTCAAGGAAGATCTCGGGCGAGTTGAGCAGGCGTAGTATCCCGGGTTGCTTCTCGAACGCCTTGATGAGCGCGTACTTCAGCGTGGCCAGCAGGTACGACGCCTCGACGATGGTGCGGAAATTGATGTCGCTCGGCTCCTGGACGCCAACCTCGTTAATGAGGCCGATGGCTGATAGCGTCTTGACTGGATCGGAATCGTTCAGGCAGACATTCAGGACGATCAGGTCCGGCGAGAATGCGAGGCCGAGTTCGCGGAGCGTAGCGAGTTCCTGACCGGTGTTGTAGCCCGACACGCCGAGATTCAACACCTCAAATTCCCGGCGACCCGCCCGTTCGTTCAATAGCTGCTGCAGTACGTAGGAGAAGGTCTGGTCCCAGGCGACCGCGTTGCCAAACGCAATGGAGTCGCCGAGCATGACGATGCGACGCACACCCGTGGGCTTTGCCACGTCGACGGGTTCGCCACGGAACCCATGGGCATTGGTACTGAGCGGCGGCCCGAGGCCGGGCCTTAACGCATAGACCCGCGGAGAGTCCGGGAGTGGCAGCAGGGCCCCGGCTTCGGCGGTGCGGGTCGTCTCGGACGCCCTGGCGTTCACGTAAAGGCGCAGCAGCAGCTCCATCGCCGCCACCGTCAGCAGGACCACGCCGAGAGCAATCAGAACAGTCCAGCCCCGGGCCCGCTGCGCCGCGGCCGGATCCGGCCGCAAAGGAGCCCCGAAGTTCTGGTCAGTCATGCAAGCGTGCACCTCCAGAGGCAAGTGACCTGCGATGCTACGGCATCGCCCCTTATGGCGCTCCTTGTATGTCGGGTTGCGTGGCCGCTACAGGAGGTCGGCGATGTCCTGAAGCAGGCCCTTGTCGTCAGGCCTCGTGGCGGGTGGGTAGCGCTTCACGACCTTGCCGTCCCGATTGATCAGGAACTTCTCGAAGTTCCATTCGATATCGCCGGGAAACTCGGTGGTGAGCCACTGGTAAACCGGGTGGCGCCCCACCCCGTTGACCTCGATCTTGCCGGTCAATGGAAACGTCACATCGTAGGTGGCCTGACAGAACTGGACGATTTCCTGTTCGGTGCCCGGCTCCTGGCCGCCGAACTGGTTGCAGGGGAAACCGACCACCACCAGGCCGTCGTTGGCCAGCTCTTCCTGCAGCTTCTGCAGCCCCGCGTACTGTGGAGTAAGGCCGCACTTGCTGGCCACGTTCACGGCCAGCACAACCTTGCCCGCCAGCCCGGGGATCAGGTTGCCTCCACCGTCGATACGCTCAGCCTTGAAATCCTGCAGCGCTGCCACTGTCTCTCCTCTGGCCACCGGGAACCCCGTCAGCCGGCCTGAAGCTGCTGCACACGCTGTTCCGGCGTCAGCTTGTCGCCGCAGCAATCGGCCGACTCCATGATGTGCGCTGCAACCGCCGTCACGGGCCTCGGATCACCGGACAACAGGAAGCGCGTAAGGGGTTGCCCTTTAAGGAGGTGCTCCTCGACGAATTCCGGGACGTTCTCGGCCTTCAGGCCGTTGTACCAGACGCCGTCGGGATGCACGACAAATACAGGGCCCTGAATACCCGGCTGACGGCACTGCATGATGTTGATCTTCACCGGCGCCATCAGCCGGCGCTTGGCCAATTCCCCGCGCAAGGCGCCACTCAGGGCCGCGTTGCCATTCGCCTCGCAGCCACAGAAGTCCTTGCCATCGGTACACAGGAAAATGTGGAAACGGAGTTTGTCGAGCACCTTCGGGACTGAGTCCTCGTAAGCCTGCGCGACACAATGCTCGTGTTCATTGGCCATGACTGTTTTTCCTTAAGGTGCAGCGGCTTGACGCGCCGGGGGCACTTGAACGCCCTTGCCCGTTGGAGGGTTCACGCGGCGATGAATCAGTTCCTGCACGGGCTTGCCACCGATGATGTGCTGCTCCAGCACTTTCTCGGCATCGGCCAACTCGCGGATGCGGTACCAGATGCCATCGGGATAGATCATCACCACACAACCGTAGGCGTGCTGGGCAATGCAGGCATTCGGGCTGACAACCACGTCGCTGATGCCGGCCGCCTGAAGGCGCTGCTGGTACATCTCGTAGATGCCACCGCCCATGGTCTGCCCGCAGTGCAGGCCGCGATGGCCGTCAGCGTGCTCCTGCGCAGGCGCGTTCAGGAATTTCGCGCGGTCCTCCTCGCTCATGGCCGCAACCTGTGCCGCTTTCTTGGCAATGGTCTTGGTCCAGTGATCCCCGTATTCGGTGGTGCAGACGAAAACGTGACGCATGGCAGTGTCCTCAGTTCTTTTCCTGTGATCTGAAAGCCGGATAGTAAACGATAGGCGGTAGAATGCCGCCCGCATGAAGTATTGCAGCCACTGCGGCCAGCTCGTTGCGAGGAGCGTGCCGGCCAGCGACAACCGCCCGCGGGACGTGTGTGGCAACTGCGGCACCGTCCACTATGTGAACCCGAAACTGGTCGTCGGCTGTGTTCCGGAACACCGGGGCCAGATCCTGCTATGCCGGCGCGCCATCGAGCCCCGCCTCGGGTTCTGGACGGTGCCGGCCGGCTTTATGGAGCTTGGCGAAACGCTGGCCGAGGCCGCGCTGCGCGAGACCTGGGAAGAGGCCCTCGCGCGGGTCGAACTTGGCCGCCTGTTTTCCGTGGTGGACGTCGTGCATGCGGGCCAGGTCCATGTGTTCTTCGAGGGCCGCCTGCTGCGGCCCGAATTTGGCGCCGGGTCCGAGACCCTTGAAACGCGGCTGTTTCGCCCGGAGGACATCCCCTGGCCGGAACTGGCCTTCCAGAGTATCCGGATCGCGCTGGAACAGTACCTTGAGAACGCCCGCTCCGGGAACGCGGAGGTGCGGCTCAGCGCCGCACCCGGGACCCACCCGGGCGCACGCCCCGTCTGATTCGCGCCCAGCCCGCAGACCTCCGGCGCAGCCTAGTCAGCGCGGCCTGAAATCACTAAAGTAACGACCCCCGCAGGAGCCCAAAGCCCATGACGTTTGTCGTTACCGAAAGTTGTATCAAGTGCAAGTACATGGACTGCGTGGAAGTCTGTCCCGTGGACTGCTTTCACGAAGGGCCGAACATGCTGGTCATCGATCCGGACGAGTGCATTGATTGCACGCTCTGCGAACCGGAATGCCCGGTGGAGGCCATCTTCTCGGAGGACGAGGTCCCGGCGGCCCAGAAGGACTTCATCAAGCTCAATGCTGAACTGGCCAAGGGCTGGCCCGTGATCACCGAGGTAGGAACACCGCCAGCTGACGCTGACGACTGGACCAAGGTGAAGGACAAGCGCCAGCTTCTGGAACGGTAGCGGCGCGGCTACTGGTTCTTCGCCACCTTCGTCTCGGCGATGTACTTGGACAGCTCTGCCGGGTCGAGATAGCCGCCAATCAGTTCGCCTGTGTCCAGCACGATGGCTGGCGTACCCTGCAGGCCAAAATCCTTGCCGGTCTCGAAATGCTGGGCCACCGGGTTTGGCTGGCAGGGTTTGTCTGTCAGGACTTCACCAAGCTTCGATCGTGTCAGTGCCGATTGCCGGTCTTTCGCGCACGCGACCTGCTCCGCCTTTGTCCAGCTTTCGGTGCCGGGACCCGTGCGCGGAAAGTACATGTAACGCACCTTGATGCCCAGGGCGTTGTAGTCCGCGATCTGCTTGTGCAATTTCCTGCAGTAGCCGCAATCGATATCCGTAAAGACCGTTATGGTGGACGTGGGCTTCGGCGGCGAAAACACGATCATGTCGGCCTCACTCATGCCGCCGAGAACGTCCCGCCGCAGTCCCTCTCGCCGGCTTTCGGTCAGGTTCCGGTCAGTGCTGAGATCAATGATTTCTCCCTGCAGCAGGTAGCGGCCATCCGCAGAGACGTAGGCGATCTTGGACCCGATCCGGACCTCGTAGAGGCCCTGCACGGGCGACGGGACGATCTTCTCGGGAGCGATCTCTGGAAACTTGGCCGCGATGGCGGCGCGGGGATCTGCCGCGGGCTCAGACTCGCTCGCGGCCGGCAACGCCACAGCCAGGCTCAACAGGCACACGTAAAAGCAATCTCGCAGGAACATTGTCAGCACCTTAGATCGTCACAGGCCAGAAGCGTCGCCCGTTGGACCGGTAGCCAGAACCGGGGTTCACTACGCGCCGTGGGCGGCCAAAATGGTAGCACACGGGCCATGAGACGGTCCGACCCCGGACTGCTCAGCCGCGGGGGTGGTGCTCGGCGTGCAATTCCTTCATACGCTCCCGGGCCACGTGCGTGTAGATCTGGGTGGTCGAGAGATCACTGTGCCCGAGCAGCATCTGCACCACGCGCAGATCGGCGCCATTATTCAGCAGGTGCGTGGCAAACGCATGGCGCAGCGTGTGCGGGGACAACTTGCCGCCGATGTCGGCCTTCTTCGCATAGCGTTTGATGATGTGCCAGAAGGCCTGCCGGGTCATGCGGTCACCCCGGCGGGTGGGAAACAGGTACTCGCTCTGGCGCTCCAGGAGGATTTCCGTACGGGGACCGCCGATGAACTCCCGAACCCAGCGTTGCGATTCCTCACCAAGCGGGATCAGTCGTTCCCGGTCGCCCTTGCCACGAATGCGGAGCACGCCCTGATTCAGGTTGACCTGGCTCTGCTTGAGGTTGATCAGTTCGGAAACGCGGAGGCCGGTCGCGTACAGAACCTCCAGCATGGCCCGGTCGCGATGGCCAAGCGGCTCCGAGATTTCCGGGGCCGCCAGCAACGTTTCAACCTCGGCTTCCGTGAGAGACTTCGGCAGCGAGCGGCCAATCTTCGGCATTTCGATCTTGACGGTCGGATCTTCCTGGATCACGCCCTCGCGAAGCAGGAAGCGGTAAAAGCGCCGGAAGCTGGACAGTTGCCGGGCGGTGGAACGGGGCTTGGACCCCTCCTTTGCCCGGTTGGAAATGAAGGCAAGCAGATCAACGCGGGTGGCATACATCAGGCTGGTATCACGCTGGGCGAGCCAGCGCTGCAGGGCCATCAGGTCGGCCCGATACGCGCCGAGCGTATTGGTCGACAGGCCCCGCTCCATCCAGATGGCATCGAGAAACTTGTCGATGATTCCCTCGGATGCCTTTGAGGTCGGGCTGCCGCTTGAGACGCGATTGATGGACGCAGGTGCCATTATTGCTTCAGTCCCGGGATTCTGACGAGAGGGGAGTATGGCGACGACAGCTTTTTGCCGGCGTGATCACACTCACAAATTATGATGAATTACATAAACTTACGATTTAACTAAACCACCGTATGCAGTACGTGATTCGCCGCCTCGGCCGCGGCCTGTTCGGGATCTACGCTGCGGTCGTATTTGCGGCGTTTGTGTTGCCCGCCGTGGCCCTGGTGGCGGTGGCACCGCGGCTTTCAACGAGGCGCCGTATCGTGCGCCTCGCGGCCGCGGGCATGTTTTGTCTTACGGGCACCCGACTGACGGTTCGTGGATTGAGTCACATTCCGGCTGAACCGTGCGTTATCGTCGCCAACCACGCGAGCTATCTCGATGGTCCAATCCTGACTGCCGCACTCCCGCCGAGATTCGGGTTCGTCATCAAGCGCGAGATCACGCGTGTGCCGCTCGCGCACTTCCTGCTGCGCCGCATCGGCTCCGAGTTCGTTGAACGTAACGATACCCACAAGAGCGCTGCTGATGCGCGGCGAATTCTTCAGAAGGCGCGCGCCCAGGAATCGCTGGCCTTTTTCCCGGAAGGTACCTTCAAGCGCGAAGCGGGCTTGCGCCGATTTCATAACGGCGCCTTCGCTGCGGCGATCAAGGGTCAGATCCCCGTGGTGCCGGTCGTCATTCGCGGCAGTCGCCGCATGCTGCCAGCAGCGCAGGGACTGCCTCGACCGGGCCGGATCGAGGTCATTATTAAAGCACCGCTCTTCCCGGGCCCCGGAACCCTGGCGTCTGAGTTGCTGGAGGATGCGCGCCGCAGCATTCTGGCGGACCTCGACGAACCGGATCTGCAGTCACACCGGCCATAAGCCAGCCGTTCTGCGGTCCCGGCAACGCGGGCTGGCTTGGCGCGAGGCTTTTTGCATCGCATAATCCGGCCCACTCTCGGCTCAGCTGACCTTTGGAGTTCGTTCTTGTCCCTTAGTTCCGTCGTTATTGTTGCCGCGCGCCGCACGCCAATCGGCGCTTTTCAGGGTGCGCTCAGCACTGCCACGGCGACCGAGTTGTTTGCCGTTGCCGCCCGGACTTGCCTCGCCGACGCCCACGTACAGGGCGGCGACGTCAGCGAATCGCTGATTGGCTCAGTGCTTCAGGCCGGTCTCGGCCAGGCACCGGCCCGACAGGCCAGTCTCGCCGCCGGATTGCCAATCTCGGTCCCGACCACAACCGTCAACAAGGTCTGCGGCTCCGGCATGAAGAGTATTCACCTGGGCGCGGACTTGATCCGGACCGGTGGTGCCACAGTCGTCCTCGCTGGCGGCATGGAATCGATGAGTAATGCGCCGTACCTCCTGCCCAGGGCCCGCAGCGGTTACCGCATGGGCCACCAGGAGGTTCTGGACCACATGTTCTACGACGGCCTTCAGAACCCGTACGACGGGCAGATGATGGGTTTTTTTGGTGACGCCACCGCCAGGCGTTACAACTTCTCCCGCGCCGAACAGGACGCCTTCTGCATCGAGTCGGTGCAGCGGGCACTTGCCGCCTCTCAGGCCGGGGCGTTCCGCGATGAAATTGTGCCGGTCACCGTCAAAAGCCGTGCGGGCGAGATCGTCGTTACAGAAGATGAAGAGCCGTCCCGTTGCGACATCCAGCGCATCCCGACGATGCGTCCCGCCTTTGCGCAAGACGGCACGGTCACTGCCGCGAGCTCGTCATCCATTTCAGATGGTGCGGCTGCCCTCCTCCTGATGAGCGCCGCGGAAGCCGAGCGCCGTGGCTTAAGGCCCCTCGCCCGGATCGCGGGGCAGGTGAGCCATGCGCAGGAGCCGGAATGGTTCACCACCGCTCCCGGCCCAGCCGTGAAAAAAGTGCTTGCCGCCGCGGGCTGGCAGGTTGCCAATGTGGACCTCTTCGAGATCAACGAGGCCTTCGCCTGCGTCGCCATGGCAGCGATGCGCGATCTCGACCTCTCGCACGACCGCGTCAATGTTCACGGTGGTGCCTGCGCCCTCGGCCACCCGATTGGCGCAACCGGAGCGAGGTTGCTCGTGACGCTGATCAACGCGCTGAAACAGCGCGGCGGGAAACGCGGCGTCGCCACGGCCTGCATCGGCGGTGGGGAAGCGATCGCGACGGCCATCGAATTGCTGTAGCAGCGCCTTCAGGCGTGAACGCGAACGTACGCCTTCGCAGCGGCTACACGGAGTAAGTTGTCGCGCCTGAAGGCGCTCCTACATACCGGAGTAGTTTGGTCCGCCGCCACCCTCCGGGGTCACCCAGCGGATATTTCCTGCCGGATCCTTGATATCGCAAGTCTTGCAGTGGACGCAATTCTGCGCATTGATCTGGAAACGCGGACTGCCGCCCTCCGTCTGCACTATTTCGTAGACCCCCGCCGGACAGTACCGCTGTGCCGGCTCGTCATAGAGCGGCAAATTGCTCGCAATCGGTATGGCAGGGTCCCGTAACTGCAGATGGCAGGGCTGATCCTCTTCGTGATTGGTGCTCGAGAGGAAGACGGACGACAGGCGATCAAAACTGACCCGGCCATCCGGTTTTGGGTAGCTGATGCGCGGCGCTGCCCCCGCGGGCCGCAAGCCGGCATGGTCCGGTGTACGACTGTGTAAGGTGAAGGGCAGCCGACCGCGAAACAGGTTCTGATCGAGCCAGATGAAGGCCCCGCCCGGCAACAAGCCAAACTTCTTCTGGGCCGGGCCAAAATTTCGCCCTTCGGAAAGCTCCCGCCACACCCAGGACTGGCGCACGGCTGTTTCGAAGGTGTCCAGAACCGCCGGTGCCGCCTCACCTTCACCAAGCGCGGCGTACACCGCCTCCGCCGCCAGCATTCCGGTCTTCAGGGCGGTGTGTGAACCCTTGATCTTGACGCCATTCAGAAACCCGGCATCGCAGCCGGCCAGTAACCCGCCCGGGAAAACGAGCTTCGGCAGTGACTGCAGCCCGCCCTTGTTTACTGCCCGCGCCCCGTAACTCACCCGCTGCCCGCCTTCGAGCGCCTGCCGGATGGCCGGGTGCTGCTTCCAGCGCTGGAATTCCTCGAAGGGGTTCAGGTGGGGATTGCTGTAGCTCAGGGCAATGATGACGCCCAGATACACCTGGTTATTCGCCGCGTGATAAAGAAATCCACCGCCTTCCGTACCGCTGTCGAGGGGCCAGCCGAGGGTGTGAACCACGAGACCCTCGCGGTGCTTTGCCGGGTCGATCGTCCACACCTCCTTGAGTCCGATGCCGTAATGCTGCGGATCACAGTCTTCCCGGAGCCGGTAGGTCTCCATCAACTCCTTGCCCAGGTGCCCACGGCAGCCCTCGGCAAAGATCGTGTACCTGCCCCGCAGTTCATAGCCTGCCTCGAAGCCGGCTTTTTCACGGCCGTCCGCGCCACGACCCATATCGCCCGTGATCACGCCAGCCACGCGGCCGTTTTCGTAAAGTACCCGGGCCGCCGCAAAGCCCGGAAACAGGTTGGCGCCAAGAGCCTCCGCCTGTTGCCCCAGCCACTGGCAGAGGCGGCCGAGGCTGATGATGTAGTTCCCGTGGTTGCGCATGGGGCGTGGAATGAAGAATTCCGGCACGCGCAGGCTGGCCTTGGCATTGCGCAGCCAGTGGAACTCGTCGTTCGAAACGGCTGTCGTGACCGGCGCCCCGCGCTCCCGCCAGTCCGGAAACAGCTCGGTCAACGCTGCCGGCTCAAAAACTGCTCCGGACAAAATATGGGCGCCAATCTCCGCCCCCTTTTCCACGACACAGACCGAGACTTCGCGCCCGTCGGCGGCAGCGAGCTGCAGAATCCGGCACGCTGCAGCGAGACCGCAGGGTCCCGCGCCCACGATCACAACGTCGAACTCCATGCTTTCCCGTTCGGACATTCGCAATGCAGTCTACCGCGCCGCCCCCGGAAACCGGTAGATTGGACACCCCGCCGTCTGCCGCCATCGCATGGATCTTCTCGCCCGTTATCGCGTCGCTGTCGCCGAACAGGGTCTCAACGCAGACCCTGTGCAGGTTCGCGCCATGCAGGGGCTGGACCGGGTCGCACGCGAGCTGGCGGCGCGGCCTGCGCCACGGCGGGTCCCACGCCTTCTGAAGCGCTTCCTGCCGATTCCGCCCGTCATGGAACCGGTCCGCGGGGTCTACCTCTGGGGCGGCGTGGGTCGAGGCAAGACGCTGATGATGGACCTGTTCTTCGACTGGCTGCCGTTCAACGACAAGCGGCGCTACCACTATCACCGGATCATGAGTCGCGTGCACGGCCGGCTCGCGGAGCTGCGCAATGCAGGTGATCCCCTGGCCATCGTCGCCGCGGATTTCGCCCGCGAGGCCCGGGTGATCTGCTTCGACGAATTCTTCGTCTCTGACATCGCCGATGCCATGCTGCTCGGGCGCTTCGTCGAAGCGCTGCTGGACAATGGCATAACACTCGTGGCCACCTCCAATAGCGCCCCGCAGGATCTGTATCGTGGCGGACTGCAACGACAGCGCTTCCTGCCGGCCATCGATCTCCTCGTGCGCCACACCGAAGTGGTTCACGTCGACGGCCTCCTCGACTACCGGCTGCGCGTGCTGGAAGCTGCCGAAATCTGGCACGCCCCCCTCGACCCCGTCGCCGATGCCAATCTGGAGCGCTACTTCCGCGACAT
>CAZPNN010000085.1:0-2174 GCA_964587605.1 uncultured Chromatiaceae bacterium | reverse complement strand
CCTGCGGGTTCTGCACGCCGCCAAGCAGGACATGGAGGTTGCCTGGGTTCGCCACAAGCGGCTGCCAGCTCCGTTGTTCGACACCCAGATTGCGGCGGCACTCGTCGGCCAGCCCGCGCAGGTCGGCTACGCAGGGCTGGTCAAATCCCTGCTCGATATCGACGTGGACAAGACCCACACGCGCGCCGACTGGTCGCTTCGGCCGCTCGCGCCGGAACTGATCGCGTACGCCGCCAGCGACGTCCTGCACCTGCCAGTCGTCTACCAGATGCTTCGCGAGCAACTGGAAAGGCTCGGTCGTTACACCTGGGCAGTGGAAGACAGCGCACGAATGGTGGATCCCGCCCTCTACATCGTCGCCCCCGACGAAGCGTGGCGGCGACTGGTGGGCATTTCCCGGCTACCGGTGCCAGCGCAGCTGCGGGCCCGGCGCCTGGCCCGCTGGCGTGAGGAATATGCCTATCGTGCGGACCGGCCGCGGCAGTGGATTCTGAGCGACAAGAGCCTGCTCGATATTGCGATGCGCCGGCCGCGCAACGAAGCGGAACTGGCCGGCTGCGCCGAGGTTCCGGCCGGCGTTGCCAGACGGCAGGGCGAAGCGATTCTGGGTGAACTCGACGTGGCAGCCCGGGAGTACGACGGCGGAACAGACCTGGTCCAGGAGGCCCGACCCGAACTCGTCGATCCGGCGCAGCTGAAGCGGCTCGGTCGGGTGGTGGAGGACGTCGCGAAATCACTCGCCATTGCGCCGGAAATACTGGCGACCCGCAAAGACCTGACCGCGGCAATCCGCGGCGAGCTTGGGATTCGGCCGCTCTCCGGCTGGCGCCGCCCTGTGATCGGTGAGCCGCTACTGGCGGCCGTCAGCGCGCTGTAGGAGCCAGGCGAAGCGCCGCTGTGACGCGACCGTAAACCTCGTCCACCCCACCCTCGCCATTGACCTCCCGGAGCAGACCGGCATTCCGGTAGTACTCCACCACCGGCTCCGTTTGGGAGCGGTAAACCTTCAGCCGGTTGCTGATGGTTTCCTCGTTGTCGTCAACGCGCTGTACCAGCCGTCCGCCGGCACTGGTGCACGCCTCAAGCTCAGCTTTGGGCGAGAAATAAATGTTCAGCAGCTTGCCGGTAAGCGAACAGGTGCGCCGGCCCGTCAGGCGCTTGCGCAGGATGTCGAAGTCGATGTCAATGAGAACAGCCGCGTCGAGCGGGCGGCCAATACCGGCCAGCATGCCTTCCAGCGCGCGGGCCTGGGCCAGATTCCGGGGAAACCCATCGAGGACGAACCCGGCAGCGGCGTCATCGCGACTCAGGCGATCACGAATCATGCCGAGAACAATGTCATCGGAAACCAGTTCGCCGGCATCCATGGCGGCCTTCGCCCGCTGGCCTAAGGGTGTCCCGGCCGCGACCGCTTCCCGCAGCAGGTCTCCCGTGGAGAGCTGGACCGTGCCGTGTTCGGCCATGAGCCGTTGCGCCTGGGTTCCCTTGCCGGAACCCGGCGCGCCGAGAAAGACGATGCGCAAGAGGAATTCCCAATCAACTGCAGTGGCGGCGTAAGCTACAGCGATGCCGCCGTGGACGTCAAACCAGCGGCATTGAAGAGAAAGCTTTAGGCAATATTTCAGGAGCGCGCATGGCCAAGCGAAATGCCTTCTATGCACAGTCCGGCGGGGTTACCGCCGTCATCAATGCTTCCGCCTGCGGCGTCATCGAGACTGCCCGCCGGCATCGGGGGCGAATCGGCAAGCTGTACGCAGGACGCAACGGCATTCTCGGGGCCCTGGATGAAGACCTTGTGGATACCAGTCGGGAGAGTGCCGCCGCCATCGCAGCGCTCCGTCACACGCCGGGCGGTGCGTTTGGCTCGGCGCGCTACAAGCTGAAGAGTCTCGAGCAGAATCGCGCCGAATACGAGCGGCTGATCGACGTGTTCCGGGCGCACGACATCGGCTATTTCTTTTACAACGGCGGCGGCGACTCGGCAGACACCTGCCTTAAGGTGTCGCAACTGGGTGCCACTCTCGGCTACCCGATTGTGGCCATCCACGTGCCGAAAACCGTCGACAACGACCTCCCCATCACCGACACCTGTCCCGGCTTCGGCTCGGTCGCCAAGTACGTGGCCGTGTCGACGCAGGAAGCAGCACTGGATGTGCGCTCGATGTCCCGAACGT
>CAZPNN010000084.1:0-6553 GCA_964587605.1 uncultured Chromatiaceae bacterium | reverse complement strand
CGCTTCGGCGGCTTCGGCACGGCGGTCTCGCGGCTGCCGGATTCCTACCACCGCATCAGCGACGGCGATGCGATCGACATTGGCGGCCGGCCCTGGCGCGTCATCACCGGCAACGGGCATTGTCCCGAGCATGTCTGTCTCTGGCAGGAGGAGTGGAAGCTGTTCATTTCCGGGGACCAGGTGCTGCCGCGGATTTCCTCCAACGTCTCGGTTTTCCCGACCGAACCCGAGGCCGATCCGCTCAGCGACTGGCTCGACTCCTGCGCGAGGCTTCAGCGGGAACTTCCCGCCGGTGTGCTCGTGCTGCCCGCGCATAACGAGCCGTTCACCGGCGCGCACCACCGGTTGCAGGATCTGATCGACGGTCACGAGAAGTCCATGGATCGGGTGGAGCAGCGGCTGCGGGAAGGCCCTCTTCGCGCCGTTGACCTGTTTCCGGCGCTCTTTCCCCGGAATATCACCGCCAGTCTGCTCGGCTTCGCCACTGGCGAGGCGCTGGCGCATCTTAATTGCCTGATCCATCGTGGCCGCGCCAGCCGGCGTACTACGGCAGATGGCACCTGGCTGTACGAGGCGGTCTGAGACGACTGGTGCGGGCGACGCCGGCCGCTATTTCATCGTTGGCATTTTGTAGTCGGCGCCACCAGTCGTGTCATCGGCAAACCAGCGTGCGGTGACCGTTTTCAGCCGCGTGTAGAAGCGCACGCCGTCCGGGCCGTGCACGTGCAGGTCGCCGAATAATGAGCGCTTCCAGCCGCCGAAGCTGTGAAAGGCCATGGGCACGGGGATTGGCACGTTGATGCCGACCATGCCGGCGGCGACTGCGTGCGTGAATTCCCGCGCGGCCCGGCCGTCGCGCGTGAAAATCGACGTGCCGTTGCCGAACTCATGGGCGCTGACGAGTTGCAGTGCCTCAGCGAGCGATGTTGCGCGCACAACGACCAGCACGGGCCCAAAGATCTCGTCGCGGTAGATGCGCATGGTTGGGGTGACGTGATCGAACAATGTCGCGCCAAGAAAGAAGCCGTGAGCCGCATCCGGAATGCTCGTCTTACGGCCGTCGACGACCAGCGTGGCGCCCTCAGTGACACCGGTGTCGATGTAGCCGCGGACGCGATCCCGGTGCTCACCGGTGACCAGTGGGCCCATATCCACGTCAGGGGTCGTGCCGGCGCCGATCCTGAGGGCCGCAAGTTTTGGCTTCAGTGCCCTGACGAGGCGGTCGCCGGCATCGCCCACGGCGACGGCAACGGAAATAGCCATGCAGCGCTCACCGGCCGAGCCGTAGGCGGCGCCCATCAGGGCGTTGGCGGCCAGTTCCACGTCGGCATCGGGCAACACCACCATGTGATTCTTCGCTCCGCCGAGCGCCTGCACCCGTTTGCCATGTGCCGCGCCAGTCCGGTAGACGTGCTCGGCCACGGGCGTCGAGCCGACAAAGCTGATGGCGCCGACCAGCGGGTGCGTGAGCAGCGCGTCCACCGCTTCGCGGTCGCCGTTGAGCACATTGAACACGCCCGGCGGCAGTCCGGCTTCCGTCAGCAGTTCGGCAAGACGCAGTGGGCAGGACGGGTCCTTCTCCGAAGGCTTCAATACAAAGGTGTTGCCACAGGCAATCGCGATCGGAAACATCCACAGCGGCACCATCGCGGGGAAATTGAACGGTGTGACGCCGACGCAGATTCCCACTGGCTGACGGAGTGACCAGCTGTCTACGCCGGAGCCCACGTTTTCGCTGAATTCGCCCTTCAGGAGGTGGGGGATCCCGCAGGCAAACTCGACCACTTCCAGGCCGCGCGTGACCTCCCCGCGTGCATCGGCCAGCACCTTGCCGTGCTCGGCGGTGATCAGCGTGGCGAGTTCCTCGCGGTGCTTTTCGATGAGCTCCTTGAAGCGGAACATGACGCGGGCGCGCTGCAGTGGCGGCGTTGCTGCCCAGGCGGGCGCGGCGCTCGCGGCGGCGGCGACCGCCCGTTCGGCCTCGGCGCTGCTCGCGTAGCTCACTGTTAGTCGCGGCTGGCCGGTTGCCGGATTGAACACGGTGCCGGTACGTCCCGACTGTCCGGCGGAGATGGCGCCCTGGATGTAATGACCCCGTTCGGGCTGAACATCGGCTGGAGCAGATTTGGCGTGCATGCGCGGGTCCTGGTTGCCGCAGGTCGTCAGTTCCGCACAATATAAGCCGATGTACTCGGTGCTGCTGCTCGTTCTGGCTTTTGCCGCGCTTGGCATGGCGTTCTGGACGTTCCGGCAGTGGCAGGCCACCCGATCCGGGCTGATTCTCTTTGTGTTGTTACCGCTGCTCTGGAAGCTACCGACGATTTTCACGATCAGGCAGCTGCACCCGGCCTTCTGGCAGGACACCGTCCGCTATGTGCCGTCCGCGCCGTCCGTGCCGCTGAGCCTGTGGGTGGTTTTCGCAGCGTTCGCCCTCACCGGTCTCGGCCTCTGGCGCCGGGAGGGCTGCCGGCGTCGGTCGTCGGGCCGATACCCGCTGACCTCGGCAAGGCGCTTGGTTTCGCCGGAATGGCGGGGGCAGTGGTGCACTACGGGCATCGATTTACCATAAGCAAGGAAAAGTCGATTCTCCAGTGATTTCAAAGCCCATAATTATTCTATAGAATACGATCATGCTCAAAGCCCAAGCTGCCACTGATTCAGGTCCCGCCGGCCAGCGCGCGCGCGTGCTCACGCAGGCCGTGGCTGAAACCGCACGACGCCTGAAGCTCAAGACCACCGAGCTCACCGCGATCATCGGGGTCAGCCAGCCGACGGCCTCCCGCCTGCTGAACGGCAAGTTCCAGTTGGCGGAGGGCGGCAAGTCCTGGGAACTCGGGAGCCACCTGGTGCGCCTGTATCGCTCGCTGTCGTCGATGGTGGGGGGCAATGACGAATTGGCACGCGCCTGGCTACGGTCGGCTAACCGGGCCTTCGGCGGCCGGGTTCCGCTCGATGAGATCCGCAGCGTGGAGGGCCTGGTGCATGCCTGCGACTACGTGGACGCCCACCGCGCTCGCGTCTGAGGCCCGGGCCTGGCAAGGCAGCGGCTGGCGAGCTGTCGAGGCCCAGCACCAGGTGGCAAGCATGCTTCTTGTACGCGGTAGCCTGCCGGACCAGGCTGTGCTGGAAACTATTCTCGACGAGGCCAAGCCGCCGATTCCAGCCGAACTCGACGGCCTCCACTGGCTGCTCGCCACGCCATTTCGCTACCGCACGCTGGCGGTTGGCTCGCGTTTCCGGCGCGCCGACGATCCCGGTGTGCTCTACGGCGCCGAAGACCGTCAGACGGCGTGCGCCGAGGCGGGTTACTGGCGGCTCCGTTTCTGGCGGGACAGCGAGGGTCTGGCGGCCCGCCCCGCATCCCTGGAGTTGACGCTGTTCGAGTTCCACGGGGCCAGCCCGCGGGCCCTTAATCTGACGCAACAACCGTTGTCGGCCGATCGAGCCATCTGGGCCGACCCCGATGATTACAGCGCCACGCAGGCGCTGGCCCTGCAGGGGCGTGCGGTGGCGATTGGCCTGCTACGCTACGAGTCGGCGCGTCGCCCGGCCGGCATCTGCCTCGCCGTGCTGAACCCGGCCGTGTTCCGGGCAGTGCCGGAACCGTACCGTCACCAGCAACAGACCTGGCACCTCTGGCTGGCTCCGCCGCACGACGTGGTGTGGCAACGGCACCTCGACAGGGAGAGCTTCAGCTTTCACTTCGGAACTCGATGAGGACAACGATCATGGCACTTCGCAACACCCTGTTCCTGGCCTTGGCATCGGCGCTCATCGGCTGCGCCGGTGGTCCGCGACTGGATCCCGCCAAGTCGGCCGACATGGCCGAAGCTGCCACACGAGCCGGCACGACACCGGGTGCGGAACTCCGCTCCGAGGATGCCGTGAAGCGCCCGGGCGCGAGGCCGGCGCCGGCGGATGCAGTGGAGAAGGCCGTGCTCGCTGCCCTCGCGAATCCGGGGCGACCGGCCGCCGACCGGGTCCGGGACAAGCCGCGCCAGAGTGCCGCCGTACTCCGATTCTTCCGCATTGCGCCGGGGATGACCGTTCTTGATCTCTACTCGGGTGGTGGCTACTACACGGAATTGCTGTCTTACATCGTCGGTTCGAACGGCAAGGTTGTGGCCCACAACAACACGCCGTACCTCACCTTTGCCAAGGAAGATATCGCGGGGCGCTACACGGCGGGCAGGCTGCCAAACGTGGAGCGTCTCCTGGCAGAAAACAACGAGCTCATGCTGCCTCCGGCACGCTTCGATGCCGTGCTGATGACCAACGTCTATCACGATTTTTACTACGTTGACGAGAAGGCCGGTTGGCCGCGCATCGACGGGCCGAAGCTGCTGGCCGTGCTTTTTCAGAGCCTGAAGCCGGGTGGCGTGGTCGGTGTTGTCGATCACGCGGCACTGCCCGGCGCGCCGCCGGAAACCGGGGGAACACTGCACCGTATCGATCCCGCCCTGTTGAAGCGGGACTTCAAGGCAGCGGGTTTCGTTCTGGATGGCGAGAGTGACGTGCTGATCAATCCTACGGATGACCGGACCAAATCGGCGTTTGATCCGTCGGTGCAGGGGCGCACGAACCAGTTTGTGTTGCGGTTCCGGAAACCCCTTTAGGAGCGGCTTCAGCCGCTGCGATGGTGGATGTTGATCCGGTGCTATCCTTCGCGGCCTTATGGCGCAGCCCAATGCAACTTCTGCCGTATCCAGTGACCTCGCGAAGGAGGTCGCGCAGCGGCGGACCTTTGCCATCATTTCGCACCCTGACGCGGGCAAGACGACGCTGACAGAGAAGTTGCTGCTCTTTGGCGGCGCCATCCAGCTGGCCGGCACGGTGAAGGCGCGCCGCAGTTCAAGGCATGCGACCTCGGACTGGATGGAGGTCGAAAAGCAGCGCGGTATCTCCGTCACCAGTTCCGTGATGCAGTTCGACTACGCCGGGCACACCATCAATCTGCTCGACACCCCCGGGCACGAGGATTTCTCGGAAGACACCTACCGGGTGCTGACGGCGGTCGATGCCGCCGTGATGGTGATCGACGCGGCCAAGGGTGTGGAGGCTCAGACGCTGAAACTGCTTGAGGTCTGTCGCCTGCGAAACACGCCGATCATTACCTTCGTGAACAAGATGGACCGGGAAGTCCGGTCGCCCCTGTCTTTGCTGGAGGAGATCGAGGCGGCGCTCAAGATCGAGTGCACGCCGATCAGCTGGCCCATCGGCATGGGCAAGACCTTCCGCGGCGTCTATCACCTGTTGCAGGATCGCCTGCTGCGCTTTACCCCGGGTGCCGAGAAACGGACCAGCGTTGAGGAGATCCACGGGCTCGAAAACCCGCAGCTTGACGAGCTGTTTCCGGACGAGGTTGCGAGTCTGCGTGCCGACGTTGGCCTGATCCGCGACGCCAGCGCGCCCTTCGAGCGTGACCAGTTTCTTGCCGGCCAGCAGTCCCCGGTCTTCTTCGGGTCCGGAATCAATAATTTCGGGGTGCAGGAAGTTCTGCAGGCGCTGGTGGACTGGGCGCCGCCGCCGCAGCCTCGCGATGGTGGTTCGCGGCTGGTGGAGCCAACCGAGGCAACTTTCAGCGGCTTTGTGTTCAAGATTCAGGCGAACATGGACCCGAAGCACCGTGACCGGATCGCGTTCTTCCGCATCTGCTCCGGCCGCTACGTGCCGGCGATGAAGGCGCGACACCTGCGCAGCGGCCGGGACATGAAGCTGGGCAATGCGCTCACGTTCATGGCCAACGAGCGGGTGGCCAGTGAAGGCGCGGTCGCCGGCGACATCATCGGCATCTACAACCACGGCCAGCTGCAGATAGGCGACACCTTGTCGGACGGCGAGCAACTGGTATTCAGGGGCATTCCCTACTTTGCCCCGGAGCTGTTCCGTGCCGCGCGGCCCCGGGATCCCATGAAAAGCAAGCAACTGCAAAAGGGCTTGCAGGAACTGGGCGAGGAGGGTGCCATACAGGTGATCACGGCCCGGCAGGGCGCGCAGACACTGCTCGGCGCGGTGGGCCGACTGCAGTTCGAGATCGTGGCGCACCGGCTGTCGGCCGAGTACAACGTGGATGCGCTCTACGACGATGTGGATATCTACACCGCCCGCTGGCTTACCTACCCGGACGCAGCAACGCGGAAGAAATTCGAGAAGGATGAGGCCATGTCGCTGGCGAAGGACGTCGACGACAACCCGGTGTTTCTCTCGACCAATAAATACAACCTCAAGCTCACGATCGAGCGCTGGCCGACGATCGGCTTCCACGCGACGCGGGAGCACGGCGAGCGCCTGTCGTCGTAGGAGCGCCTTCAGGCGCGATCGCGGGGCGTGTAGTACGCGAGTATCGTCCGACGACAGGCTTTACTGCCGGCAGGGTTCCTCGGGAGGGACGGCGATGAATGACCGGGTGCGAGTGGACTGTGACGGCCCGGTGGCGCGGGTCACATTGACCCGGGGCGATCGCCACAACGGTATGGATTTTCCGATGCTGGACGGCGTGCGGGCCGCCGCACGGCGCCTGCGCCGTGACCGGAACGTGCGTGCGGTGATCCTG
>CAZPNN010000083.1:0-2460 GCA_964587605.1 uncultured Chromatiaceae bacterium | reverse complement strand
CGACAAGGGCGGTCCGGGCAACGCCGGCATCATCAAATACATCGCACCGCGGGCCCTGCTCTGGTTCCGCTGGGGCGCCGTGGTAACGGTGCTGAGCGGTGTGCTGTTGATGGAGTTCACCTACGGCGGCGGCGGCTTGATGAAGGGTCTGATGTTCCGCGAGGGTTTCGCGACCATCGGCGTCGGCGCCTGGCTCGGCATCATCATGGCCCTCAACGTCTGGCTGATCATCTGGCCGAACCAGAAAAAGGTCATCGGAGTGGTTGCTGCGACAGACGAGCAGAAGGCCAAGGCCCGCGTTACCGCCACCATGACGTCGCGCGTCAACTTCATCCTGTCGATCCCCATGCTGATGGCAATGGGCGGCCAGTCCCACGGCCTCCCCTTCTGATTCCAAAAGGTACCGGACCTTAGTTTTGTTAGTTTTGTTAGTTTGTTTAGTTGTTGTGCTGCCAGGCAATAACTAAAGGAGCTGGCAAAACTAAGGTCCGGTACCTCACCTAACCATGTCGACGAGAATGTCCGCCGAGCTCATCGCTCATATCACCGCGTCGGTGCATGGAGCGCTGACAGAGGACATCGGCAGCGGCGACCTCACTGCCGCCCTCGCTCCCCCCGGCCAACAGGCGCAGGCCACGATCATCACCCGCGACGACGCCGTCATCTGCGGCCAGCCCTGGGTACAGGAGGTCTTCCGCCAGCTCGATCCGGCGATCACCCTCCGGTGGCACGTCGGTGAAGGGGACAACGCCATGGCAGACCAGCCCCTCTGCGACCTTCACGGCCCTGCACAGCCCCTGCTCACCGGAGAGCGGACTGCCCTGAATTTCCTCCAGACCCTGTCGGCCGTGGCCTCGGCCACCCGGGTGTGCACTACGGCCATCGCCGGCACACGCGCCCGGATCCTTGACACCCGCAAGACCATCCCGGGCCTGCGGCTCGCCCAGAAGTACGCTGTCCGCGTCGGCGGTGGGACCAATCACCGGATGGGCCTGTACGACGGCATCCTGGTCAAGGAAAACCACATCGTCGCGGCCGGCGGGATTACGGCAGCTGTCCGCCGCGCGCGCGAGCAGAAATCCGGCGTGCTGCTGGAGGTCGAGGTGGAGTCACTCTCGCAGGTGGAAGAGGCCCTGGCCGCCGGCGCCGACCGCCTGCTGCTCGACAATTTCACCATCGCCCTGATGGGCGAAGCGGTCAGCCTGCGCGATCGTCTGTCGCCCGGCACCACACTCGAGGCGTCTGGCGGAATTAATTTCGAAACCCTGCTCCCGGTTGCCGACACCGGCGTTGACTTCATCTCGATCGGGGCCCTGACGAAGAACATCCGGGCCGTGGACCTCTCGATGCGCTTCCGCTTCGAATGACCGTCGAGACCCTGCCCTGCGCCCGCTGTGGCAAACCGCCTGGCGTATGCATCTGCGATCGCGTCGAATCTGTCGCCACGAAGCTGAAGGTCGTCATCCTCCAGCACCCCCAGGAAGATGACGTAGTCCTCGGCACCGCGAAGCTGGTCGAACTGACTTTGCCGAAAGCAGAAATTCGCGTTGGCCTGTCGTGGGCCTCGATCGAACACGCCCTGGGCGTGAAGACCGTCGAGCGGGAACGCTGGGCGGTACTCGCTGCCACCAAGCTCCCCAAGCCAATCCCGGAAACCGAGCGCCATAGCCCGGTGCTGATCATGGACCGCAAGGGCCGGCTCCGCGATCTCAAGCGCCACGGCCTCGAAGGCATCATCGTCCTCGACGGCACCTGGAGCCAGGCGAAGACACTCTGGTGGCGGAATGCCTGGCTGTTGAAGCTGCCAGTTGTCGTGCTCAAGCCCCGCGAAGCATCGATGTACGGCAAGCTGCGCAAGGCGCCGCGCAAGGATTTGGTGTCGACACTGGAGGCCGTGGCCGAAGTGCTGCCCGCACTCGGCGAACCAGCGGCCGTCGGCACGAGCCTGCGACGACTGCTACGCACCCTGCTGCAGCGCGCCCGGGACGCCGCATAGGAGCTCCGGAAGGAGCGCCGGAAGGCGCGACGTAGGCGGCAGCGAGGGTGACGCCCTCTTGCGCGCCGCAGCGCTGGACTACTTCCCGCCCGTCGGCGTGGACGTCCACACCCACCCGTCGCCCTTGAAGATGAGCGACTTGCCGTCCGCGGACAACGCGTAGGGTGCACCGCCAGGCATGGCGAGCGACATCGCTGGCGGCAGCTGTAAGTCGACTGGAACGGCTTCGGACTTCGCCTCGACAGCGGTCCAGGCCTCGCACCCATACTCGTTCATCAAGGCATAGGCGCCCGCCGGATGATTCCTCGTCGTGTCGAGTGTGACAACTCCGGACATGCTCATAGGACCGTCGGCCTTGAGCGCGCGCAGCGTCATCAGTTCGAAGGCCCCCTCGACTCGCGGTGGTGGGCAGTTCGGGACGGGTGCGATCGCGCCCACCTGCGACGGAAAGTTCCGGATCCTCG
>CAZPNN010000082.1:0-5202 GCA_964587605.1 uncultured Chromatiaceae bacterium | reverse complement strand
TGAAGCGCGGGTACGATGCCTCCTACGCCGCCTACGACCCGGTGCCCACGCTGCCGGGTTCCTTTCTGCAGCAGGACGAACTGAAGCAACACGATTTTTCGCAGGAACTGCGCATGACGTCGCCTCGTGACGCCGCCTGGCGCGGGGTTGCCGGCCTGTACTTCTACAAGGGCAGCCTGGACGAGGAGGTGAAGAACCGCGTCGTCGTTGCTCCTGATGACAGCGTGTCGGTGCTGCCCAACTTCGGCAACCTGACAGCGCAGGACGTGGAGAACCGCGCCGTGTTTGGCGCGCTGGAAGTCGATCTGGCGCACGCCCTGACAGCTGATCTCGAGCTCCGGTATGCCACCGATGAGGTCCGTGTCTCCACGGTGCCCAATGTCGGGCAGACCGGTGAGCCTGCCAGCTTCCACACGACGTTTCGCAGCTGGTCGCCCCGGCTGACACTCGCCTGGCAAGCCAATCCCACACTCATGCCCTACCTCAACATCGCCCGTGGCCAGTCGCCGGGTACCTTCAACACTTCTGTGCCGACCACGGCCGCGGGCACGCCCGACGAGCGCTATCGGGACGTCGGCGAGGAAACTATCTGGAGCTACGAAGTCGGGCTACGCGGCGAGTTCGGCGAGGGGCGTGGCAGGTACGCGCTCGCGGCCTACCACCTGGATGTCCACGACCAGCAGTCCACCACCATCATCGACCTGGGGGACGGTCGAACCGCCACCGTGCTGGACAACGTCGGGCGAATCGCGGTCTCCGGACTCGAACTCGAAACCTCCGCGCAACTGACTGACCGGTGGTACACCACCCTGAGCTACGCCTGGACAGACTCCGAAATCCGCAGCCAGCTCAGCGAGGACCAGGCCGATCTGCTCGGTGGCAACGGCAGCAGTGCCGACCTGCTGAGGCTGGGCAACGTGGCCGGCAACAAGACGCCCCGCGTGCCGGAACACATGGCGGCCGCGCAGCTCCAGTACCGCCGGGGTCTCGGCGACCGGCTGACCTGGTTCGCCAGCGGTGACTGGGCCTTCGAGTCGTCCCGCTACGCCCAGGAGGACAATTTCATCGAGACCGGTAACCGGGCCCTGCTGGGCCTGCGGACGGGACTCGCCTGGGGGGGCACCGAACTGACGCTCTGGGTGACCAACCTCACGGATGACGACACGCCGGTGGACGTGCAGCGCTATCTCGACCGGCGACCGGCCGGAACGGGCACCCTGACGCCCTGTTCGAGCTTCGTTACGGCGGGCACCGCCCCGCCGGGAACGGTATGCGCCGGGTCATCCACCAGTCCGCGCGGCTTTGCCATCAGCCTGCCGCGGGGCCGGCAGTTCGGCGCGACGGTGAGTTATGACTTCTAGGCCGGGCGCCGCCGTCCGTACTTTCCCCTATGTGAGCGGCATGCCCGCAACTTGATAATCGACTCGTGGGGGCACGCACCATCGTGCGCCGGCCCTGGCATCAGGAGTCGGTCCATGCGTATTGCTTCAATCTGCCCGCGGATTTCAGGGTTCCTTGCGGTGGCACTCGCCGCGCTACTCAGCTCCAACCTCATCATCCGCCCGGCCGCAGCCGCCGCGGAACCGCTGGAGCACCAGGCCGAGGTCGCGCAAAGCAGCGCGAAGAAACCCGATCTCACCAAGGGTAGCGATCTCTACAAGCAGAACTGCGCTGCCTGCCACCAGCCCGAGGGCCAGGGCCTGCCGGGCGCCTTTCCGCCACTCGCCAAGTCGGACTTCATCGCGGCCAACCCTGCCGCGGTTCTCGAAACCACCGTCAAGGGCCGCCAGGGAAAAATGGTTGTCAATGGCAAGGAATACAACAACGTCATGCCGGCAATGAGCTATCTCAGCGACGGCGATCTCACTGAGATCGTCAACTACGTGCTCAACAGTTGGGGCAATCCCGGCGGGACGGTGAGCCCTAAGCAGGTGGCTGCCTTCCGGGAAGGCGCGGGGCTCGAGGCCAAGCAGGCCGCTGGCGAGCGTCACCCGAAAAGCGGCGAGGCCGAGCAGTCCTACCAGTCCCAGCCCTCGCAGATCACAGAGGCCCACCAGAGTGTGACGCCCGGCGCTCCCGCCATGAGCGAGGCGGAGTTCACCCAGGCGCAACAGATTTACTTCGAGCGCTGCGCCGGCTGCCACGGCGTCCTGCGCAAGGGCGCCACCGGCAAGCCGCTGACCCCCGACCTCACCATGGCCAAAGGTACTGATTACCTGAAGGCGCTCATCAAATTCGGCTCGCCTGCGGGCATGCCGAACTGGGGCACGTCCGGCGCGCTGACGGATGCCGACATCGACCTCATGGCGCGCTTCCTGCAACACGAGCCGCCGCAGCCTCCGGAGTGGGGCATGAAAGAAATGCAGGCGTCCTGGAAGGTGCTCGTACCCGTGGCCGACCGGCCGACCAGCCAGCAGAACAAGATCAACCTCAGCAATGTCTTTGCGGTAACCCTGCGCGACAGTGGCGAGGTGGCACTGATCGACGGCGACACCAAGGAACCGGTCACCATCATCAAAACGGGCTATGCGGTGCACATCTCCAGGCTCTCCCACTCGGGCCGCTACGTGTACACCATTGGCCGCGACGGCAAGCTTGACCTGATCGACCTGTGGATGGCGGTCCCGCAGACCGTGGCCGAGATCCGCGTGGGCCTCGAGGCGCGCTCGGTGGAGACCTCCAAGTACAAGGGCTACGAGGACAAGTACGCCATCGCCGGCTCCTACTGGCCGCCGCAATTCGTGATCATGGACGGCGCCACGCTTGAACCGAAGAAGATCGTCTCGACCCGCGGCATGACCGTGACGACGCAGGAGTACCACCCGGAGCCCCGCGTGGCAGCCATCGTCGCCTCGCACCAGCACCCGGAGTTCATGGTCAACGTCAAGGAGACGGGCCGGATCCTGCTGGTGGACTACAGCGATATCGAGAATCTCGGCATCACCACCATCGACGCCAAGGAGTTCCTGCACGACGGCGGCTGGGACTCGACGCTGCGCTACTTCCTGACCGCAGCAAACAAATCCAACACCGTGGTGGTGGTTGACTCCAAGGACCGCAAGCTGGTCGCCAAGATCCCGGTCGATGAGATTCCCCATCCGGGCCGCGGCGCGAACTTTATCCACCCGGAGTTCGGCCCCGTCTGGGTCACGAGCGCGCTCGGCAATGACAAGGTGACGCTGATCGGCACGGACCCCGACAAGCACCCGCAGTACGCCTGGAAAGTCGTGAAGGCGCTGAAGGGCCAGGGCGGCGGGTCGCTGTTCGTGAAGACGCATCCGAAATCCCACAACCTCTGGGTCGACACGCCCCTGAACCCGGAAGCAGGGATCAGCCAGTCGGTGGCCGTGTTCGATATCGAAAACCTGGACGCGGGCTACAAGGTGCTGCCGATTGGCGAGTGGGCGCAGCTCGGGCCCGGCCCGAAGCGCATCGTGCAGCCCGAGTACAACAAGGCGGGCGACGAAGTCTGGTTTTCCGTATGGAGCGGCAAGGAAGAGGAGTCCGCCATCGTGGTGGTGGATGACCGCACGCGCACACTGAAGAAGGTCATCAAGGGTCCGCGGATCATCACCCCGACCGGCAAGTTCAATGTCTACAACACCCAGCATGACATCTACTGACAAGCGCAACGCTCATTGGGGAATCAGCGTCGCCCTGGCCGCGGCCGCGCTCGCGGCGGCGACCACCGGCGCGCAGGCGGAAAGCCTGACTGAGCAGATGGTTGCTTCCGTCAAGGCAAGCACGGTCAACCTTGGCTTTCGCTATCGATTCGAAGCTGTGGACGAGGATGCTTTCGAGAAGGAAGCCTGGGCCAGCACCCTGCGGGGAAGACTCACCGTGGCACCAAAGCCCATCAACGGCTTCGGCCTGCTGCTGGAGGTCGATGACGTCATCCATATCGGCGAGGACAACTACAACGACACCCGGAATGGCGTACTTGACCGGCCACTCGTGGCCGATCCCAAAGGTGTCGACCTCAACCAGGCATTGCTGCGCTACACCGGTTTCGCCGGCACGGAAATCGTCATCGGTCGCCAGCGCATCAACCTCAATAACCAGCGATTTGTGGGCGGCGTGGCCTGGCGGCAGAACGAGCAGACCTTTGACTCCGCCAGCATCGCTCACCGCTTCAATGACCGACTGAGCACCTCCTATACCTACGTCTCGCAGGTCAGGCGCATCTTTGGGCCGGAGAATGGCACCCCGCCGGCTACTCTGGACAGCAACACGCACCTGTTCGACGCGAGCTACGCCTTCGGCCCGGCGCTGACGCTGTCCGCCTACGGGTACCTGATGGACTTCGACAACGCCGACAGCCTGTCGAACGAAACCTTCGGGCTGCGGGCCACGGGCGGCGCCGAAGTAGTCACCGGCTGGAAGGGCGCTTATGCCCTCGAGTACGCCCAACAGAATGACTACGGCGACAATCCGGTCAGCTATGACGCCGGCTACTACCTCCTCGAGGCCGGGATCAGTGCGGACCGGATCGGCTTCAAGCTGGGCTGGGAGGTGCTGGAGGGCAATACCGCTGCGGCCAGCGCGTTTCGCACGCCGCTCGCCACCCTCCACGCGTTCCAGGGCTGGGCTGACAAGTTCCTGACCACACCCGATCGGGGTGTCGAGGATCTGTATTTCGCGGTCACAGGCAAGGCCCTTGGCGCCGACCTGCTAATACGGGCGCACGATTTTCAGGCTGAAGCCGGCAGCAGTAACGGTGACTGGGGCACCGAACTCGACTTCTCCGCCACCTGGCCGATCGCCAGGCAGTACACCGTGGGACTTAAGGGCGCCACCTACGACGCCGATGACTTCTCGACCGACACCAGCAAGTACTGGTTAGTGCTCACCGCGGCGTTCTGAGACACCTTTCGGGCAACCCACGGTTGGAGGCACCATAGCAGGGTCAACCGTCCGGGGAAGAAGGGCATGGCCGACGGATATATCGCTGCCAGCTATGGCGCGGCGTCAATCGGTTTCGGCGAGCGGCCTGCGGTGATCGTCGTGGACCTGCAGGCGGGCTTCACGCGGCCGGAGTTCCAGATGGGCCAGTCACGCCACGTGCACAGGGCCGTGGAGAACACCGCCGTCCTGCTGCGGGAAGCGAGAAGTCGTGGCATTCCGGTGGCCACCTGCAATGTGGCCTGGGGCAGCACGCGGGACATGGGCTACTGGAAGATTGGCGCCCTGTACTCTGGCTGG
>CAZPNN010000081.1:0-5237 GCA_964587605.1 uncultured Chromatiaceae bacterium | reverse complement strand
GCCTGGAATTTCGGCATTTTTCCCGGCAGGTCCCGGTACACACCACCCGGCCGGTAGTAGGTCGCGTGCATGCGGGTTCCCGACACTGCCTCGTAGCAGTCCATCAGGTCCTCACGCTCACGGAAACAGTAGAGGAAGACGGTCATCGCGCCGATGTCCAGACCGTGAGCGCCCAGCCACATCAGATGATTCAGGATTCGCGTCACTTCATCAAACATCACGCGAATGTACTGGGCACGCTTTGGCACCTGGATGCCGAGCAGCTTCTCGATGGCAAGGACATAGCCGTGTTCGTTACACATCATGGACACGTAGTCGAGCCGGTCCATGTAGCCAATGCTCTGGTTGAACGGCTTGCTCTCGGCCAGCTTCTCCGTGGCGCGATGCAGGAGTCCGATGTGCGGGTCGGCTTTCTGGATGGTCTCGCCGTCCATCTCCAGCACCAGGCGCAGCACACCGTGCGCCGCCGGGTGCTGGGGTCCGAAATTCAGTGTGTAATTGCGAAACTCAGCCATGCCCGTCCTTCAGATCGGGCTCATAGCGGTTGTCGTCGCGAATCACGCGTGGCACGAGCGTTCTCGGTTCGATGGTGACGGGCTGGTAAATCACCCGCCCCTGCTCGGGGTCATAGCGAACCTCGAGATTGCCGGACAGGGGGAAGTCCTTGCGGAACGGGTGCCCGATGAAGCCGTAGTCCGTCAGAATCCGGCGCAGGTCGGGATGGCCTTCAAAGAGAATGCCGAACAGGTCAAAGGCCTCGCGCTCGAACCAGTTGGCAACTGCCCAGATGTCGATCACCGAGGGCACGACCGGAGGGTTATCGGCGCCCGTGTAAACAGTTAACCGCAGGCGCAAATTTCGGCCTATCGAGAGCAGGTGATAAACGACGGCAAAGCGCCGCGCGTCGAATGGCTGATCCGGATCGGCCAGTATCGTGCCCTGCTCCGCCGCCCGGCTGAAGCCCGCGCTGGTGGCGTGCTGTGTTTCCCATTCGTCCTGGCCGTAGCTGAGATAGTCAACGCCACAGACATCGATCAGCATCTCAAAGCCGAAGTCATCGCGCAGAGCGCGGGCAACGTCGGGCAGGTTCGCGGGCGACGTCTCGTAGCCAAGCTCGCCGCACACGGAATCAACCCGCAGCATCGTGTCGCCGAAACGCTCGGCAACGCTGGCCGCAAGGGCCTCAAGCCTGGAACTGACCGGACGGGAGTTCATCGGGCGATCGTGTTGGTTCGCCGGATCTTGTTTTGCAACTGGATGATGCCGTAGAGCAGTGCCTCGGCCGTCGGCGGACAACCGGGTACGTAGATATCGACCGGAACGATCCGGTCACAGCCACGAACCACTGCGTAGGAATAGTGATAGTAGCCGCCACCATTAGCGCAGGAACCCATGGAGATCACCCAGCGGGGTTCGGCCATCTGGTCATAGACCTTGCGCAGGGCGGGTGCCATTTTGTTGGTGAGGGTGCCGGCAACAATCATGACATCGGACTGACGGGGGCTTGCCCGAAAGATGACGCCAAAGCGATCGAGGTCATAGCGGGCAGCCCCGGCGTGCATCATTTCGACCGCACAGCAGGCCAGACCGAAGGTCATGGGCCAGAGCGACCCGGTGCGGGCCCAGTTGATCAGATTGTCGAGCTTCGTGACGACAAAGCCACGCTGCTGGAGGATGTCCGGGGCAGGCTCCGACAACTCCATGCCTAGTCCCATTCCAGGGCCCCCTTCTTCCATTCGTAGATGAAACCCACCACGAGCACGGCCAGAAAGACGCCCATGGCAAGAATCCCTGTCAGCCCGATGACGTCGAGCGTCACGGCCCAGGGAAACAGAAACGCAATTTCCAGGTCAAAGATGATGAACAGGATCGCCACCAGATAGTAGCGAACATCGAATTTCATCCGGCTGTCTTCGAATGGCGCGAAGCCGCACTCATAGGGTGACAGTTTCTCGGGATACTTCTGGCCGCGACCGAACAGAAACCCAAGGCCCAGCAGGACGAGGCCAATGCCCGTGGCAACGCACAAATAGACCAGTACCGGTACGTAGTTGGTCAGCACGGTTGCTCCTTCAACCCACGGCGCGAGGCGAGACGACGTCCAAACACTGCAACCACTCTAGTTCAATCAGTCTCGTAATCTGGTGCCGACGGTGAGACTCGAACTCACACGGCTTGCGCCGCCGCCCCCTCAAGACGGTGTGTCTACCAATTCCACCACGTCGGCAACTGCATTAACTGGAGGCTACTGACTTGTCGGCTGACCCGGATCCTTGTCACCCGGCAGCGGCAGCGCTGGCGTCGATGGCGTCGATGGCGCCGCAGCCGGCAACGCTGGCAGCTCGACCGACTTAGCCTCGTTTGCCGGGCCAGCGGTCGGGTCAGCGGCCGGACCGACGACCGCCGGCACGGTTTCAGTCGGTGCCGCGACATCGAGCAGGCTTTCGGCCGGCTCGCGCTGTGAGCCCAGGTAGGCAAGCCCAAGACTGGTGCCAAAAAACAGCATCGCCAGTACGGCAGTTGACCGCGACAGGAAATTTGCGGAACCCCGGGCACCGAAAACCGTCCCGGACGCGCCGGCACCGAACGCCGCCCCGGCATCGGCGCCCTTGCCGCGCTGGATCAGCACGAGGCCCACGATCATGGCTGCAATCAGCACGTGAACAATCAATACGATATTGTGTACGGTAGAAATCATCAGCCTGCCGCCGCCTTGCAAATGCTTACAAATTCGGCGGCCTGCAGCGAAGCGCCGCCGATCAGCCCGCCATCGATATCTTGCATCGCGAAGAGGTCCTTCGCGTTGGACGCCTTGACGCTGCCCCCGTAAATGATGCGGAGGTCACCCGCAATTGTAGCATCGCGTCGCATTACAGTGGCCCGGATATCGGCGTGGACCTGCTGCGCCTCAGGCGGCGTGGCGGTCCGGCCCGTGCCAATTGCCCACACCGGTTCGTAGGCCACTACAATCGCCCGGCGAGCCGTAAACGGCACACTGGCGGCGTCCAGTGCCGAGAAGACCGCATCGAGCTGCCGGCGCACGACCGGCAGGGTCTGCCCGGCATCGCGCTCGGCCAGGGTCTCGCCGACACAAAGTATGGGGGCCAGCCCGGCGCGCAAGGCGGCAACGACCTTGGCGGCAACCCGCTCGTCCGAATCGCCGAACAGCGCTCGACGCTCGGAATGCCCGACGATCACATAACGGCAGGCTACGTCGCGGAGCATCTCGGCGGACACTTCGCCCGTGAAGGCGCCGGCCTCCTCGACCGCCACGTCCTGGGCGCCGATGGCCAGATAACGACCGTCCACCAGGCCGACGACTTCCGCCAGATAGACAAACGGCGGGCAGAAAAGCACATCCAGCGGGGCCCGGGGGTCCGCCAGAACGTTCGGGCCGAGGCCCACTGCAGCGAGGCCGTCGGCGACGGCCACTACCAGGGCACGGTTGGCAGAACGGCTGCCGTTCAGCTTCCAGTTACCCGCAACAAGAGGCCGCCTGTTCGACATCGGGGGAGCACCGTGGCCCGAAAAAAAAGACGCCGCAGGGTAGCGTCCCGCCCGGTTTAAAGCAACGCGACCCCACGCAACAGGAGCCGCTCAACCCGTAGCGGTAGCCCGAACACTGGCCGCGATGTCGTCAGCGAGTCTTGCCACCACGGCCTGGTCCTCGCCCTCGACCATGACCCGCACGACCGGCTCGGTGCCGGAGGCTCGCAGAACCACCCGCCCGCACGACCCAAGTTGCTGCTCCGCGCGCGACACGGCTGACTGGATCTTCGGAGCGTTCGAGAGGTCGATCCGTCCACGGACCAGGACGTTCACGAGAGTCTGCGGGTAGCGCGCCATTCCCGCCGTCAATTCAGCCAGAGTCCTGCCCGATTGCTTGACGACGCACAGCACCTGCAGGGCACTCACCAGGCCGTCGCCCGTGGTGGTCTTGTCGAGGCAAATCAGGTGGCCCGAAGTTTCGCCGCCAAGCCGCCCGCCAGTTTCCCGCAGCAGTTCGAGGACGTAACGATCGCCCACCCTGGCACGCCGGAACTCGATGCCCAGATCCCTGAATCCTCGTTCAAGACCGAAGTTGCTCATCAGGGTTCCGATGACCGGGCCAACCAGCTGCCCCGATTTCTGCCACGCGCTGGCAAGAACCCAGAGCAATTGATCACCGTCGACCAACTGACCCGCGTGGTCCACCATCAATACCCGGTCACCATCACCGTCGAGAGCAATCCCGAGGTCGGCGCGGACTCCCTGGGTGGTGAGTTGCAGTAATTCCGGCTTGGTTGACCCACAACTGTCATTAATGTTGCGGCCATTTGGCGAGCAGCCGATCGGGACGATCTCGGCTCCCAGTGCCGACAACACGCGGGGCGCAACTTTGTAGGCTGCGCCGTGCGAACAGTCGATAACAATCTTGAGGCCATCAAGGCGCAAGTCTTCCGGTACGCTCGAGATACAGAATGCCTGATAGGCATCCAGCGCATTATCCACGCGCTTCGCCCGCCCGAGAAAACCCGATTCGCGCGTCACGGCAGGCTCCGACAGCCGGGCCTCGATGGCCGCCTCGATTTCGTCGGACAGCTTGCTGCCATTGGCGTCGAAAAACTTGATCCCGTTGTCGTCATACGGGTTATGCGATGCGCTGATGACGACACCCACGTCGGCGCCGAGCGTGCGTGTCAGGTGCGCAATACCCGGTGTCGGCAGGGGACCAACCAGGAGCACATCCATGCCCGCCGCGACAAATCCGGCCTCGAGGGCCGACTCAAACATGTAACCCGAAACGCGAGTGTCCTTGCCGATAAGTACTTTGCCGCCATTTGGCGCCAGCACCCGGGCAGCAGCACTGGCCAGACGGAGGGCGAACTCGGCGGTCATCGGGTATTCGCCAACGCGTCCGCGAATTCCGTCTGTGCCAAATAGCTTCCTGCTCATGAGTTGCACCCGAGACTTTCCATTACCCGAAACGCCTGCGCCGTTGGCCCAACGTCATGCACACGCACAATCCTTGCCCCTCTCTCTCTGGCCTTCAGGGCCAGAGCCAGACTGCCCCCGAGGCGCTCCGCCGGGACGACGCTGCGCGACTCGCCGGGAAGCTGACCAATCATGGACTTTCGCGAAAGTCCCGCCAGCACCGGCAGTCCCGTGGCCACGAATTCGTCCAGCCGGCGAAGCAGCGAAAGATTGTGCTCCAGGGTTTTGCCGAAGCCAAAGCCCGGGTCCAGTATAAGTGACTC
>CAZPNN010000080.1:0-3480 GCA_964587605.1 uncultured Chromatiaceae bacterium | reverse complement strand
GGGCACCACGAGTTCGCCGGCAATGACTGGCTGGCTCGGGTCGGACAAATCAATCACCCACAGGGGATCGACCTGCTCGAAGGTCACCAGATAGGCGCGATCCGCCGTGAACTGGGTGGCGAAGAGCTGCTCGCCGCGCGCCAGCTCGAGGGTTCCCAGCACCGCGGGCGCATCGGGGTCGGTGATGTCCACCGTGAAGAGCCGCGACAGGCCTCTGTCTGTCCAGTCGTGCGTCACGACCCGCAGTACGCCGCCGCCGAAGTGGAGCTTCTGATCGTCGCTGACGTAACCGGGCAGATCGACCGCTCCGCGCTCCGCAATGGCGCCGGCGGGGTCCGACACGTCCACCAGCGTGATGGTGGTGCCATTGCCGGCATTGCTGCCCGCAATGAAGATGTAGCTGCTCGTGGCGTGAGCGAAGCCGGCGTTGTTCGTGAGCGCGAGGCTTGAGCCAGGGGCGAACGGCGTCACCCCCACCAGGAAGGACCGCACCTGCTGATCCGTGACAGCATAGAGCGCGTCGCCGATCAGGCGGCTGGTGCGATAAGACCCAATCATGGATTCACTGCGCGCGATCGTGGGCTGCGCCGGGTCCGCCACCGCGATCTCCACGAGTTGCGTTCCGCCCTGGAGATCCGAAAGCAGCACCAGGGCCCGGTCGTCGCGCAGATACATCTCGAGCGGCACGCCCGTCAAGGCGAGGCGGCCGAGGAGTTCCAGGCGCGAAAGATCAACGATCGTGAGGCCGCGATACGAGCTCAGCAGGTAGAGCCGGTCACCGGAGACGCGATAGAGATCGGCTTCTTCAATGGCCCGGACGATCTCGGTGCGCGCGTCATCGGCAACAGCGCCGAAATCGGCTGAGCCACCCGGAGGTGCGGGAATACCGGCGCCTGGCGACAGCAGCGCCGAGACGCCCCGCAGGTCGGCGGTGAGGAAGGTCGTGTCGGCGGCACCGCCCGATCCGCCACTACCGCCGCCGCAGCCCACAGCCAGCAGGGCAACCACGACCAGAATCAGGAAATTGCGCATTGTCCGTGACCAGTTGCGAGCGCCCAACTCCTGATAGTACGCCCCGCACGGGCGGTGCCGACGGCCCGCCGCGTCCAGTGAACCGCGCGCTCCGGCCATCGCTAGGCGGCCGGCCTGACGTTTGCGTTGAGGCGAAAAAGGTTGCCCGGGTCGTATCGCCTCTTCAGCGCCAACAGCCGCGCGTAGTGATCGCCGTAGTTGAGCCGAATCTTGCGCTCGTCATCCGGGACCGCCTCGTTCACATAGAAGCCCCGCGTATGCGGCTCCACCGCTGCCCAGAGCTTGCGCACCGCCGCCGTGTATCCTTCCGCGCGAGCCGGGTCGGTCCACTGGCTCAGCAACAGCAGGTCATGGGTTGCAGCGCGGTGGGCGAAGGCGTTGTGATCGGCCGGCAGGCGCGCGATCGCGCCGCCCGCGTGCTGGAAGAAAACGTCGGGCGTGTCGGGCCCGAGGTCCGGGAAGCCCTCGACGAGCACGTCGATCAGCGCCGGCGACAGCCCATGGATGAATCCCCCCTTCAGGTAGTGGTATGCCCCGAAGGCCTGGGTTTCATCGGCACTGGCCTGCAAGGCAACGTAGCGGACGGGTGCGATCTCATCCACCAGCGGCTTGCCGAACTGCTGGCGCAGGGGTTGCAGCAGCCGCTCGCCGGCGGAAGGCTCGCCACTCCAGCACGGCTCGAACCACACGGCAAGCTGGCCGCTCTGCAATTTCGTCAGCGCGGCATCGAGATACAGTTCGTCAGGCGCCGTCACCGAGAATTCCGCGAAGTAAGTCAGCAGCTCCCGGGCCCGCTCGAAGGGATACATGATGGCGCCGCCAAACACCGTGGTCGGCACCGGATGCAGCCCGAACTCGAACGAGGTGGCCACGCCGAAATTGCCGCCGCCGCCACGCACGCCCCAGTAGAGCTCCGGGTTTTCCTCGCTGCTCGCGCGCACCAGCTTCCCGTCTGCGGTAACAAGGTCAACAGCACGCACGTTGTCGCAGGCGAGGCCGAAGCGCCGGCCCAGCCGGCCCAGGCCGCCGCCGAGCGTCAGCCCCCCGACGCCGGTGTGCGATACCGTGCCGGCGGTCGTCGCGAGCCCGAAGGCCTGCGCCTCGTGGTCGAGTTGCCCGAGCAGGGCACCGCCTTCCGCGCGGGCAGTCTTCGCGACCGGATCGACGCGCACGCCGTTCATCTGCGAGAGATCGATCATGAGCCCGCCCTCACAGGCGGAGAGACCCGACGGGCTGTGCCCGCCGCCACGCACGGCGGTCAAGAGCTCGTGCGTCCGGGCGAAGTCGACGGCCCGCATCACGTCGGCCGTGCCGCTACAGCGGGCAATCAGCGCGGGACGGCGATCGAACGCGGCGTTCCAGACCCGGCGCGCGTCGTCATAGCCGGCGTTGCCCGGCAGCAGCAGCGAGCCGCGCAGGCTGGCGCGCAGGCTCTCGACGTCAGCGGCGGGGAGCCCGATGCGCCTGCCGCCGCCGGTCATGGCGGAGACCTCGCCCATCGCGGGCGAGGTTGCCGCCGCAAGGGCGCGTTGCCAGGAAATGGACAGGGTGGCCGCCGCCAACGCGGCGCCGCAGAAGACTCTTCTTTTCACAGTCACTCTCCTCGACCGGATGCCGCAGGGACTGCGGTTGCCAAGACTCTAACGCCGCGGCGCGGGCGGCACCATCCTCGGCGCGCCCGTTGTCCGCGACGCTGGCGGTGCCGCGACCGCCCATCTTCAGCATTCCTAGTGAACTGCCCTTAGCCCCCGCAAAAACCCGACAGGATCAACGCCCGCTTCCAGCTGTTCCACCAGCGCAGAGCCCACCACCACGCCATCGGCGTGCGGCGCGAGTTTCTGTACCTGTTCCGCGCGCCGCACACCGAAGCCGGCGCACACCGGCAGGGTGGTGAGCGCCCGCACGCGATCCAGGTACGCGGTGACCTCGGGAGGAAGCTCCTTTGCGCCGCCGGTGATGCCGGTCACCGTGACGGCATAGACGAAACCGCGGCTCGCCGCGCACAGCATCTTCAGGCGTTCGGGCGGCGTTGCCGGCGTTACCAGCTGAATCAGCGCAAGGCCCTCGGCGTCGAGTGCCGCAACGAGATCTGCGCTTTCCTCGATGGGCAGATCCGGCACGATGAAGCCACAGACGCCTGCCGGCACGGAGGCTTCCGCCAGCCGTTTGAAGCCGAAATTCAGCAGCGGGTTCAGATAGCTCATCAGCACGATGGGCGCATCGAAGGGCGCGGCGGTGGTCAGCTGCCCGAGAATCCAGCGCAGGCTGACGCCTGCCGCGATGGCCGCGTGGCTGGCGCGCTGGATCGTGACACCATCCGCCATCGGATCGCTGAACGGCACACCGACTTCCACCACGTCGGCGGCACTAGCGATGGCTTTGAGCGTCGTGATGAACCGATCCTTGTGCGGGTAGCCGGCGGTGATGTACGGCACCAGCGCCGTGCCG
>CAZPNN010000079.1:0-9007 GCA_964587605.1 uncultured Chromatiaceae bacterium | reverse complement strand
ATCACGCCATAACGTCACCTGAACGAATCATCGCTGCGTGGCGACGCGATCAGCGGGCGATGAACGCAGGACACGTCCTTGTGCGCACCAATCCGTGCAGAGCGAGTGATGCAAAGTGACGACGACATTCGACTGGTCGAGAACGCGTGTTTCGGCCGGGGCTCTGAGTTATTGTTAGGGTCGTCTGCTTATGATGAGGCAGGACCAGAATATGGACGGTGCAGATTACCTTTACGCCTGTGTCGAAGCTGGGGTTGCGATCTCTGGATTCTCGGCGCTTGTAATCGCTCTGCGTGGCCGCGAACCAGTCGCCCTCGCCGAGTATGAGCGGCGGACTGTGGTTCGACTGGTCGAGCGCGGCCTGATGGCTGCGTTTCTCTCGCTACTACCTATTCTTCTCTCCGGACTTGGTCTTCCCAATCATCTTGTCTGGTTCACCTCGAGCGGTATGCTCGCTTTGTATGGCCTGTATTCCGCCATTAAGACCTGGCGCGCACGGAGATTAGCGGATCAAATCGTCCCTGCTCCGCTTTTCTATCTCCTCACAGTCGTCGGTCTTGTGGTCATCGGCATTCAAGTGCTCAATGCGTTCGACCTGGGCCTCGCTCAAAGCGTTTGGTGGTACCTCGTGGGAGTGACTTGGCTTCTTGCGTCCGCGGGCTACGCATTTATGTTCGTACTGCGCGCATGGGCGCGAGTAGCCTGACAACACGCCGAAGTGTGCGAGTGAACCATGCCGTGACGCCCGACCTGATTTTCCTGCCCGCGCTGGCGCAAATCCTGCTCACCATCGTCGTCTACGGTGCGCTGGCGGCTGCCAAGGCCAGGGCAGTGAAAGGCGGCCTTGTTGACGAGGATCGCCGGGCACTTCACGACGACGCATGGCCTGAGAGCGTGTTGAAGATCAACAACAACATTCGGAACCAGTTTGAGGTGCCCGTTCTCTTCTATGTGCTCACGATAATCCTGTGGCAGCTCAACGAAACGGGAGTGCTCGCGCAATTACTGGCATGGACGTTCGTCATTAGCCGGGTGGTGCATGCCTACATTCACACCGGTTCAAACTACGTGCCAGCCCGACGCAAGGTGTTTGCGTTCGCGTAAACCGCCTAACCTTCGTATAACTTTGCCACGTACAGCCCCGCCGGCACCTTCGCGTCATCCGCATCGGTCACCAGCAGCACCTGCTGGCCCCGACTTCCCGGCCGCACCGCGATACCCTCCACCTTCCGCGTCGGCCTGAGCTTCCGCACCCAGTCGAGCTCTCCGTCCGGCCCGATCGCTCCAACCGCAGCCCCCACGCACGGTCCGTCCTCGTAGCTATCGTTCGCGCTTTCAGCCACGGCGGTGAAAACGATGCCACCACCGGGTAACGCAGCGCCGTCGGTGAAGCCGAGTGAAACGCCGTCTACCTTGCCCAGCTCGTAGCGGCGAACCTTGCAGGGCAAGGCATCGATGGCCTCAGCGCCGACGATAGATCGAAGCACGACGCGCAGATTCAGCCAGACCACGGCACTTCCACCCTGCCGCGAGTGGCCGCGATTCAGCAGGCACAGGTGTTTACCGAGCACCACCGCCCCTTCCACGTTCACGTTCGCCAGTTCGTCGGCCAGCCCGGCGTACAGACCCGACAGGTCGATGACCCGCGGCAACCCCTTGACCGCCCCGGCCCGGTCCAGCGGCACCAGCACACCGCGCCGGCGACTGGGCCGCGATCCCGACCCCAACGCCAGCAGTGCGCCGTGCGGACAGCCGGCAAAGCGCGGCAGCAACGCCAGCACCTCAAAATCCGCCTTCTTCGCCTTGCGCTTCTTCGGCCCCTTCGGAAGCTTGCCGGGTAGCAGGCGCACGAGCGATCCCGCTGCCGTGTCGGTGGCCGCTCCCGCAACAGGAAACACACCCAGGTGCAGCTCATCATCCGCAATGACGTACAGCCACTCTCCGATCGGGACGAGACCGCTGGCGGCGCTGACGAACGACGGTCGCCCGGGAGCACTGGGAGATACGAGGTGTAGCGCACGTAGTCGTTTCAGATGGAGATTCAATCAAGGCCCTGCAATAACGCAGCAAGGTGCTGCTTCCAGACCACGGCCTTGGTGTGCGTACCGTGGCCAACGGTCTCTTCACTGAGTGGAATCAGGACGGCACGTCCCCGCGGCACCCGCTTGATTTCGCGCTCGAGTATCCCGAGCTCCGGTGGATTGATCAGGTCGTCGGCGAAATTGATTGCGAGCAGCGGCGCCCGGATCTTCTCCAGTGCGGGCCCCGGGTCGTAGTCACTGGAGGCATCGACGGCGTAGAGCAGGTCGTTGGCGTCGATGCCCCGGAGCATGCCGCTGGTGCCCTGATCGAGGTAAGCATCTGCCGCCGCCAGCGTCGGCGCAGACGCCTGGCTCATCAGGGGATTGCCGCTCATGAAGATGAGCACCTGCGCCGCCGTGCGCAGGCCCGGCGGTTGCGTGTCGTAGTTACCGCCCCGCCACGCGGGGTCGTTCCGGATGGCATCCATCACGATGCGCCGCCAGATCCGGTTGCGACCCGAGATCTGGGTCGGCAGGCTCGCCAGCGGTACGAGGCCATCCATGAACTCCGGGTGCATCTCGCCCCACAGCCAGGTGTGCATGCCGCCCATCGACGTGCCGATCACGACGCGCAGGTGATTCACGCCGAGTTTCTCGGTCAGCAGCCGGTGCTGGGCCGCGATCATGTCGCGATAGCCGTAGTGGGGGAAGCTCCCCTTAAGGCCATCGCTGGGTTTGCTCGAGCGGCCGTGCCCGATACTGTCCGGCAGGACAATGAAGTAGCGCGTCGCGTCCAGTAGCTGCCCCGGGCCGAACAGTTCGGCCCCGAAACTGTCCTTGCCGTTGCGCTGGCGCAGGAAATTGCCGCCCTCGCCGCCCGTGCCGTGGAGGATCAGCACCGCGTTGCGCACGGTGCCGCTGGCGTCGCGCTCGATGGTGCCGAGGGTGCGGTAGTGAATCTTCAGTTCGGGCAGCGTCTCGCCCGAGGCGAAGCGGAAATCCGTCAGAACGTGCTCGCCCTCGACGGGCGCCGGGTAGTCGGCGGCAGTCGCACCAACAGCGATCATCGCCGCCGCGATGGCCACGACAAGTACCCGGTGCAGGCTGCCGCGATTCATCATCCGAAGGTCCTCCGCGTCAGGGTCGGGAAATGTGGGCACTGCCCCGGATATAGAAACGCAGCAGTCGCCGCGCCCACGACCCGGCGTAATCCACCCCGATGCGCGGGCGTTTCACGATGCGAAAACTTTCCCCGCCCGGATCGGCAAGGTAGAGCCGGGCACCGAGCAGGTCGACGCCATTCAGGCGCCGGTCCACACCGAGTGCCTTGCACAGTAGTCCGGGGCCGCTGGTTTTTCCACTGAGGCCGCGCACCGGCTCCAGCGCCCGGATCAGTACCGCCGCGCCATACCCTTCGGGCTCCGTCACCACATTCAGGCAGTGGTGCATGCCATAAACCAGGTACACGTAGGCGTGACCAGGCGGCCCGAACATCACCGCGGTGCGCGGCGTTAAACCGCGGCAGGAATGCGCGGCGCGATCGTGCTGGCCAAGGTACGCCTCAGTTTCCACGATGCGGCCCACGCGCGGGACACCCCGGACCACGTGGACGCCGAGCTTGCCGAGAAGCGCCTGCGCAACGAGCGTCGTGTCGCGGCTGTAGAAGCGGCGGGTCAGACTGCGGGGCAGCCGGCGCATCGGCGGACAGGCGACACACTAGGCCGCCTCCTTCTCCTCTGACTTGTTTTCGCCTGGCTTGTTTTCGCCTGGCTTTCTTGCGTCGGGCGCCTGCGCGCCGCCGAGTATCGAGGTCAGCTCGGCCACCAGTTGCCGAAGCTCGCCAGTCATCAGCGCGAAGTCGATGTCGAACTGCTCGTGGGGATTTTCGCCCTTCGCGTTATCGTCCTTGTACACATCGAGGAACTGCACACGCTTCACGTGCAGGTTCTGATGGAGCAGGAACGAGATCCGGCTGTTCCAGGTCAGCCCGAGGCGCGTCGGCGTCTTGCCCGCGTTGAGATGGCCGCGGATCTCGGCGATCTCCAGCGGGTGACGCAGGTAGCGGATCGTGGCGCCACCGCCGTCGATGGCCTGCAATTCCAGGTCCTGCTCGATGTTGAACCGGCCGGGCGCCTCACCGTGTCTGAGCCAGGCCGCCATGCTGCCCGCCGGAGCGTGCTGCGTGTTGAAAGGCTGGACGGGCAGCGAGCCGAGCGCGTCGCGCAGTGTTTCCACCAACTCCTCGGCGCGACTGTTGCTGGCGGTGTTCACCGTGAGCCAGCCACCCGCCAGGTCGAGCCACGCAAACGTGGTCCGCCGCCGGGTCAGGGCCCGCGCCCGCAATTCGTCACTCACTCGCGCCTTGAGCTCGCGCATCTGCCGTCGCCCTACCGGGTGGCCCTGCCGCTCCGCAATTTCGAGGGCACGTTCCTTCGCCACCTGGTTGACGATCGATGCCGGCAGCAGTTTCTGTTCCACGCCGAGGCAGAGGAGGTATTGCTGGCCCCGGGCGTATAACGTGCGCTGCTCATAGCCACAGTGGACAAAGCCCCGGGTCTGCATTTCGAAGCTGCCGCAGGCCTTGAGCGGACGGTGGTCGAGTGCCTCTTCGAGATCGGCAGCAGCAATGGAATGGCCGGTGGGCAGACGATAGAGAATCAGGTTCTTGAACAACACGGGTACGGGTCGGGTAAGTAACGGGGCCGGCAGTATACCGGCGCCAGTCCGCGGCAGTCAGCTCAGCCCCGGCCGTGTCAGCCCCGATCTGTCAACCCCGATCTGTCAACCCCAGACGCGCTTCGCCATGCGGACTGCACCAGTCTGCGGGCAGCGGAACTCCGCCACCGAGTCGCCCTGTGGCTCCCAGTCCCAGGTCGTGAAGCCGACAGGAACAGACCGCCCCCAGGCGGGCGTCACCGTCTGCCCGACTTCCTCCAGCAGATACAGCCGCACGTCCTTGCGACGGAGGTCCCAGTCACCGCGTACGGCATCCTGCGCCGCCGGGTCGGCAATCGCCAAAAACCACCACTCGCCCTGCCCCGCCGTCTCAAGAACCCAGCATTCGCGGACTTGCGGGTGACGGTCCCGCAGCCGCGCGAGAAACCGGTGGATATCCGGGGTGAGAGGCACTTCCGGCTGCGCGGGCCACCAGGTGTAGGCCGCCTGCCGCCACAGGTGTGCCGGCGGCAGGCCGGTAGCAGCGACGTACCCGAACAGCACAATCACGCAAAGGTAAAGGATCGCCAGGGCGCCCAGCCGGATGAACGCGGCCAGGTCGATGACCTGCCCGGGCACACCCCGGATCAATAGGATGATGGCGAGCGCTGCTGCCGCCGCCACGACGCCCGCCAGCACGCGGAGCCAGACCGGTATTACGCGCAACGGGAGGTTGTGGGTCATGGCGAGAGGCGTGAACCGGGCAGGGCAATCAGTAGTGCGGCGGAATTTCGGACCGCGGTCCGCCAGCAGGCTCCGCGGCAGTTTCCAGCGACTCGATCTGCCGGGCAAGCTCCTGGTTCCGGAGCAGCACCCGGTCCAGTTGCTGCTGCTGGCGGTACGCCACGTCGCTCAGCTCCTGGACGGCTTGCTCCAGGTGAGCACACTTGATTTCCAGGGCTTCGAGACGAGTGTTGTCGGTCATTAACCGGAAAGATACGCGAACCCGGGCCAACGTGCAGGCGGTTGCTACCGCTTGAATACGCTCGCCGGTCGCGACAGACTCGCCCAGAGCGCCCCGCCACAAACCGGATGGGAGAGCCACGATGAACCGCCTGCGCAAACTGGCCGACTACGGGCAAAGCTACTGGATGGACGACCTCTCACGGGATCTGCTCCGCGGCGCGGATCTCCCGCGCCGGATTCGCGATGAGGGGCTGCGCGGCATCACCTCGAACCCGGCCATCTTTGGCCAGGCCATCGGCGGCAGCACGGCCTACGACGAGCAGATCGCACGCGGCGCGCACAGCGGCCTGACCGCGCTGCAGATCTACGAGGAACTTACCAGCCAGGATATTCGCGACGCGTGCGATGCGCTCCTGCCCGTGTACCGGGAGACCCACGGTGTCGACGGTTACGTGAGCCTGGAAGTGTCGCCGTGGCTGGCCCGGGATACCGCGGGCTCGATCACCGAGGGCGTGCATCTGGCGAAACTGGTGGACCGCCCCAACCTGATGATCAAGATTCCCGGCACGGCAGAGGGCGCGCCGGCGATCGAGGAACTGCTGTACCGGGGCATCAATGTCAATGTGACACTGCTGTTCAGTATCGAGGCTTATCAGATGGTTGCCGAAGCCTGGCTGAAGGCCCTTCTGCGGCGTCACGCCGCGGGCCAGCCCGTGAACAATGTCGCCTCGGTCGCCAGCTTCTTCATCAGCCGCATCGACACCCTGGTCGATCAGTTGCTCGACCACCGGATCCGGCCGGACGGCAGTTCCGCACTCGATCCGCACCCGAAAACCCTGAAGGGCAAGGTCGCCGTCGCCAACGCGAAGCTCGCTTACGTGGCCTTCCGCCGGATGACGAAAGGCGAGCGGTGGACCGCCCTGGAAGCGGCCGGCGCGAAGCCGCAACGCCTGCTCTGGGCCAGCACGGGTAACAAGAACCCGGCCTACAGCGACGTCGGCTACGTGGAGCCGCTGATTGGCGCAGGCACCGTCAACACGATGCCAGCGGCCACGGCCGCCGCCTTCGCCGACCATGGCAAGCCCGGCAAGAACTTAAGCCGGGCCGTTCCCGCGGCGCGCAAGGTCCTCCGGGATCTTAGAACTACGGGGATCGACCTCAAGCGGGTCACCTGGCAGCTGGAAAATGAGGGGATTCAGAAGTTCATCGAACCCTTCGACAAGCTCATTGGCACTATCGAGGCCAAGCGCAAGGCCTTGGCCGGACTGTAATTTCTACCCGCGACCGGCAGGGGATCCCGATTCGTTGACGGACTTTGTTGACCCGGAAGCGGTTATGGCCTACCGTCGGCCCCGCAATTGGCGTTTTTGGCCTGCCTTGGACTTAAGAAGAATCCCGTTCGGGATATTCCACGACTAATGCTTCCCAGACATTCCACGTTGTACGGATCTGAACTCTCCTGCCGAAATGCAGGCAGGGCCAGACCGGTATCGTTTAATTCTTTATTTTGCTTAAGGAAGACTTACTAAAATGGCTACAGGTACTGTCAAGTGGTTCAATGCCCAAAAGGGCTACGGGTTCATCCAGCCGTCCGACGGCTCGAAGGACGTTTTCGTGCACGTAACTGCCGTTCAGGCGGCAGGGCTCGCGACTCTCAATGAGGGTCAGAGCGTTACTTTCGAAGTCACCAACGAGCGTGGTAAGCCCTCGGCTACGAACCTGCGGGCGTCCTGAGGTCGGATCTCTCTGACGAGAGATTCCGATTCATCGGATATGAGGCCCCGGCTTGTCCGGGGCCTTTTTCTTTTAAACGGACGGTGCTGTCATCATCCGACGGCCCGACAGGCGCCCCGGGCTTCAGGACGCCCAGCAGCGCGGCACTGAGCAGGGCCACCCAGATGGCCACGGAATACGGGCGGCTGCGGGCCAGACTGACGCGCATCGTCTGATCCAGTTCCGGCGACGAGTCCACGGCAGCAAGTTGCTGGAAACCCTGGCGCAGCGGCCTGAGGCGGGCACGCAGGAACTGCCCGAACAGCAGGACGGCAGCAAACAACAGCAGCTTGGCACCGACATACGGCGCCATCGCCAAACGTCCGGTCACCGTCGAGTACGCCACCGACACGGGCACAGCCACGATCAGCAGCCAGCGCAACGCCGTCTCCAGACGTTGCGCGGTGATGCCAAACGGCGTTCCGTCGCGGACGATCCCGATCAATACCAGCGTCAGCCACACGGGCCCGAGCAACAAGATCCCTGCCATCTGCCACCAGGGGTGGTCAAGTCCGACATAGCCGGACAGCACGCCACCGACTGTCAGCATCAGACTGATCGCAAACCGTGGAATGACATCCACCAGCGCCATCATCTGGCCCGCCACCACCCGCTGCTCCGCAGACGCGCCGGCCTCCACGGCCTTGCGGCTCCAGGCATACACCGCCACATCCGGGCCCAGCCAGAACACGAACAGGAACACGTGCAGGAACTGCAGCACTTCGTAGCTGGTGACGCCGTCGTGCATGGTGCCTCCGGATCAGGTCGCCGCCGGTGCTTCGGCGGGGTAAAGTTGCAGCCCAACGAGGTTACCATGCAGCCTTTCTCATCGCGCGTATCCGGGGAGCCCGCCCGTGGCAGAACATGAAGTAATGTGGATCGGTCGTCGCCCGGCCGCCATGGCCCCCGTGGAGCACCCCGCGACCAGCGAGGAATTTGCCGAAGCGGTAACCGGCGCCTGTGCCGGCTGCGGTTGCGACGTGCAGGATTACGTGGCAGCGGCCGGCGCTTACGGCAGCTGGCTGGTGCGCTTCGAACGGGACGGCCAGCGCCAGCGGCTCGTCTGGAACGGCAAGGACGGCAAGCTGGTGCTGGAACAGGCGACGACCGGCGTCGACTGGAACGAACTCGGAAGCAGCCCGGTCAGCGAGCGCGATGAACCGCACTTCCTGTCGGCCATACACCAACTGCTGACGGCCACGGCCCATGCCGCGAAAACCTGAAGCGGCCCCGCCCGAGCCAGCGCCCGGCCACGTCCACGGTCCGGACTGCAGCCATGATCACGGGCACGAACCAGCCCTCGAAACCTACCGGCGCGACACGCCGAAACTCGGTCGCAATGACCCCTGCTACTGCGGGAGCGGCAGAAAATTCAAGAAGTGCCACGGCCTCCAGCCGTAGGCATCCCCCGCCGTCGCCGGTACCCGAGCAACGGCATCAGCAGCAGCAGAGACAACGGGTCCATCGCACTGCTGCCCGGCAATGGCTTGTCGGCAACCGTCGTGCTCGTGAAGGTGTCGCGGATCCCGCCGATAATCCCGGGCCGACCCGTGTCGGGGTCAATGATGGGCTGACCGGTATTCGGGTTGGTT
>CAZPNN010000078.1:0-9239 GCA_964587605.1 uncultured Chromatiaceae bacterium | reverse complement strand
GAACCGCTGTTACAGCGCCTGGCCGCTCGTAACAGCATGCTGGCCGCCAATCGTCCGGTACTGTAAGTCGCCCTCCATACGGCAAGCCATCAGGCCCATTCGCTGACGAACACGGCCCTCTACATCGGTCTCATGTCCGGGCCATAGGGAGTCATGGCCAGACAGTGTTCCATGCCCCCGACGCACCGGTGCGCACAACCGTCCAGCTTGGTGATCCCGCACTGATCGCGGCACGCACCGGACTCACGGTAGTGGGTGATTTCCGGCGCGGGGACGTGGCACTAGGCGGTCAGGGCGCACCGCTTGTACCGGCCTTCCACCGGTATGCGTTCAATGCACCGACGGAGGCAAGGGCCATCGTCAACATCGGCGGTATTGCGAACGTGACCCTGCTGAATCCCGGAGCGCCGTTGATCGCTTTCGATACCGGCCCCGGCAACACGTTGCTGGACGCCTGGTGCGCCGAGCACACGGGCTCTGCATTCGATGCGCGCGGCCACTTCGCCGCCAGCGGTCGTGTGAATGAAGCTCTGCTTACGCAGTTGCTCTCCGACGACTACTTCGGCCGGCTCCCGCCGAAGAGCACCGGCGTCGACTACTTCAATGTAGCCTGGATCCACGGCCGGATCGGATCCGGCAGCAATATCCAGATAGTGCCCGAGGACATGCAGGCCACTCTCGCTGAATTGACCGCCGCCACCGTCTCCTCCGCACTGCCCGACGCTGCGGGCATCACCGCGGTCGCCATTTGCGGCGGCGGGGCCTACAACGACGACTTGCTGGACCGCCTGCGCCGCCGGTTGCCCGGCCGCGTCGTTCATGCCACTTCTGACTGGGGAATCCCCCCCGAGCTGGTCGAAGCCGCGGCTTTCGCGTGGTTTGCCCGGGAACGACTGGAAGGTCGCCCGAGCAACGCTCCCGAAGTCACGGGTGCCAGGGCACTGCTGTCGATGGGTGGCGTCTACCTCCCGCCAGCAGGGCCGTAACGAGCCGTCCGGAAGCCTTGCCGGGCCGCAGCGAGCGGCCAAATGTGACGCCTGCAACACGCCGGGTTGCCGCGGCTGCTATAGTTTTTTCCGGCTCTGCGGATTACTTGCCCTGGATACCCCAAACTTCAAAATTCCCGACTACTTCATCAATCGGGAGCTCAGTGCGCTCGAGTTCAATCGGCGGGTTCTGCACCAGGCCAAGGACTCATCCATTCCGCTTCTCGAGCGGCTGAAGTTTCTCTGCATCGTTTCCACCAATCTCGACGAGTTTTTCGAGATCCGCGTGAGCGGCCTGCGGCAGCGCCAGGATCTCGGCCTGCCGCCCCAGGGGCCCGACATGCTCACCGCCAGGCAGGCGATGAACGACATCCGGCAGCGCGCGCACACTCTGGTGGAAGCGCAGTACCGCCTGCTCAATGAGGACCTGATACCAGCACTTGAGCAGGAAGGTATCCGCTTCGTGCGTCGAACACGGTGGCGGCCAGGGCAGCGCGACTGGCTACGCGACTACTTCCATCGTGAAATCGAGCCGGTGCTGAGCCCCATCTCCCTGGATCCCGCACGCCCGTTTCCAAAGATCCTGAACAAGAGTCTGAACTTCATTCTGGGCCTGAAGGGCATGCATGCCTTTGGCCACCCGGTGCAACGAGCCATCGTACAGGCACCCCGCTCGCTGCCGCGGCTCATCCGGCTGGACCCCGCGCTGCCGGACACCGGACCTAACGACTTCGTCTTCCTCTCCTCGGTCATCCATGCCTTCGTGGACGAACTGTTCACTGGCATGGAAATTCAGGGTTGCTACCAGTTCCGGGTGACCCGCAACAGTGACATGTATGTCGAAACGGAGGAAGTTGACGACCTGATGCGCGCCGTTGAGGGGGAACTCATCTCGGCGCGTTATGGTGAGGCCGTGCGCCTTGAGATTGCCCACGACTGCCCGGCCGAGCACATGGACTACCTGCTGGAGATGTTCGAACTCGACCGCGCTGATCTCTACCCCGTCGATGGCCCGGTGAACTTGAATCGCCTCATGGCGGTGTACCACCTGACCAGCCGCGAAGACCTGCGGGAATTGCCATTCGTACCTGGTCAGCCGAAGGCCGTTGCGAGGGCCGAGAACCTGTTCGCCGCCATTGCCGAGCGCGATATCCTGCTTCACCACCCGTTCGAATCATTCGGCCCGGTCATCGATTTTGTCGGCAGGGCGGCCCAGGATCCGGACGTTCTGGCCCTTAAAATCACGCTGTACCGGACCGGCGCTGATTCACCGATCGTCGACTCGCTGATGCGAGCCGCGTTGGCGGGCAAGGAAGTGACGGTCAGCATCGAGTTGCGTGCTCGCTTCGACGAAGCAGCGAATATCCAGCTGGCAAACCGTCTCCAGGAGGCCGGCGCCCACGTCGTATACGGCGTGGTGGGCTTCAAGACCCACTGCAAGCTGGCGCTGGTCGTGCGTCGCGAGGGCGGACGCCTGCGCCGATACGTTCACCTCGGCACCGGCAATTACCATACCGGCACGGCCCGCCTTTACACCGATTACAGTCTGCTGTCGGCCGACGAGGCTCTTGGCGAGGATGTCCACCACGTTTTCCTGCAGCTCACCAGCCTGATGCAGACTCCGCCGCTCCGGCGTCTCTACCAGGCGCCATTCAACCTGCACGAGCGGATTCTCGGGCACATCGACCAGGAAATCCGTAACGTCGACGCCGGCGGCGCCGGCCACATCATCGCAAAAGTTAACGCACTGGTTGAACCCGAGGTGATCCGGGCCCTGTACCGGGCGTCCTGCGCGGGTGTCATGGTGGACCTGGTCGTCCGTGGCATTTGCTGCCTGCGTCCGGGGATTCCCGGCGTGTCCGACAACATCCGCGTTCGCTCGATCGTTGGACGCTTTCTCGAGCATTCACGCGTGTACTACTTTTACGCCAACGGCGATGAGCAAATCTTTTGTTCGAGTGCCGACTGGATGGATCGCAATTTCTTCCGGCGGGTGGAAGTGTGCTTCCCCGTGCTCAGCGAGAACCTCAAGGCAAGGGTCATAGCAGATCTCGACCTGTGCCTGTCGGACAACTGCCAGGCATGGGAATTGCAGTCGAACGGAACGTATCGTCTGGTCCAGCCGGCACCCGGCGACGAGCCGCTCTCTTCCCAGGCACAGCTCCTGCGGAATCTGGCCGAATCGATGCCCGTGTAGGAGCGCCTTCAGGCGCGATAGGTATTGGTTGGAATCAGGTCGCGCCTGAAGGCGCTCCTACGGTGCTGTCCGGCGCTGGATAATCAGCTGATAGTCAGCTTCGTCCAGGAAATCCCGCTCGCGCTCCAAGTCTGCCAGCGTCAGCGGATTACCCTGCAACCAGGTCGCCGGCACTTGCAGTCGCAGGGTACGCCCCTGAACGCGAAGTCGGAGCTCCGGCGTCACGCCGGCAGTCCGGCTCCGGTGCACCAGCACCGCAAGGCGCAACAGGATGGACAGTCGCATCGTAGGTCGCTGCGACGGCACCGGCAGGCCATTGAATACACTTCGCTCAAACTTGCGCCGATGAGAAAGCACGAGACACGCCAGAATTTGCTGCTCCTCGCGCGGAAAGCCTGGCATATCGGCGTTCTCCAGCACGTAGGCTCCGTGCCGGTGATAGTGCGCATGAGCAATGTCGAGCCCGAGTTCGTGCAGGCGGGCTGCCGAGGACAGCAGGAGCTTCTGGTTGTCGACCAGATCCCAGTCTGCACGGGCCTGTGAGTAGAGATTCAGTGCCGTGGCCTCTACACGCTCAGCCTGTGGACGATCCACCTGATAGCGCGCTGCCATGGCCCGCACAGTGCGCGTCCGGGCATCCTCGTCCGTGAGTCGCCCGATCATGTCGTAGAGGATGCCCTCGCGAAGGGCTCCGTCAGCGACTGTCATGCTCTCCAGCGCCAGAGCCCGCATCACCTCGACCAGTATGGCAACGCCACCGGGAAATACCTCGGCCCGGTCATTGGATAGTTCCGGAAGATGCAGATTGCCAATGCTGCCGGCTGCGACCATCTGCTGGATCAGATACTCGAGGCCGTCGACTGTGACGCCTTCAGATGCCCGATTCAGCGCTGACAGCACGGCGTGGGCAGTCCTGATGCTGCCGGATGTTCCGGCCACCTGGGCTGGTGCCACCTTGCGGAACTGGGAGCGCACGGGCTCCAGTTCAAGGCGAACCTGCAGGCGGGCCCTCTCAAAGTTTTTCTCCGAGAGCCGTCCCTCGGGAAAGCAGCGCTCGCTGACAGACACACAGCCCATTGCCAGGCTCTCCATCGCGGACGGCTCCAGACCCTTGCCAGCAATGATCTCCGTGCTGCCGCCGCCGATATCGACAACCAGTTGCGGACCGTCGACGCGCGGCAGGTTATGGCTGGCGCCCAGGTAAATAAGCCGCGCCTCTTCGATGCCGGAAATGATCTCTACCGGGTGGCCCAGGGCCCTCGCAGCACGCTGGAGAAAGCGCCCGGTCGCCCTGGCCTTGCGGAGAGTGTTGGTGGCTACCACTCGCACCCCGCCAGCCTGCATGTCGCGCAGTCGCTCACCGAAGCGCTGGAGAGTGGCAAGGGCCCGCGACTGGCTGGCCTCGGTGAGGCGGTTCCGGGTGTCGAGGCCCGAGGCAAGACGAACCATTTCGCGCAGTCGGTCGATGACGGTGAGCTGGCCGTGGGCAAAGCGGGCCACAACCATGTGGAAACTGTTCGAACCGAGATCCACGGCTGCCAGAACGTCCTGTTCGGGCTTCGGCGCACGCCGCCGGCTGTCAGCCATCGGGATCAACACTGGTAACGACTTTGGGCTTCGGGGGCAACCCGTCCGGGAAGGCGATCGGCCCGAGTTGCTCGAGCGCCTGCCCGTAGACCTCGCGCTTGAAGTAAATCACGTCGCGCAAGGGTTGCCAGTAGTCGACCCAGCGCCAGCGATCAAATTCAGGTGTGGTGGTCGTGTCGAGCTGCAGGCGGCTCTCGGCGGTCAGCAATCGCAGCAGAAACCAGCGCTGCTTCTGGCCAATGCAAAGAGGGCGCATTTTCTTTCGGACGTACTGGTCAGGGAGGCGATACCGTAGCCAATCAGCCGTACACCCGAGAACAGCAACATCATCAGATCGGAGACCGATCTCCTCCTGGAGTTCACGGTACATGGCCTGTTCCGGGGACTCATTGTGGCGGATACCGCCCTGCGGAAACTGCCAGGCGTCCTGGCCCACACGGCCACCCACCAGCACCAGACCGCGACCATCGCACACAATAATGCCAACGTTCGCACGGAAACCTTCTGAGTCAATCTGATCCACGCATCACCTCTGACTGCAGCCGGATTCTTTCATAGCGGCCGCAACTGTGTCACGGTCGCACGGAACCATCCAGTACACTGCCGGCACCCTGCCGACCCGGCTGGCTACTCGCGCCACAGGTAATGCACATAGCGCCCCGTCGACTCCTGGCAATTCTCGTCGTACTCAGCGTTGCGTCGCTACTGCTCGCGCTTGGCACCGGCAGCGGCCCCGCGGGGCCAGGCACGTTGCGCGCCCTCCTCGCCGGCAGTGTCGACCCTCTGGAGGCGGATATCCTGCTCCAGCTGCGCCTGCCAAGAACCCTGGCGGCATTCGGTACAGGCGCCGCGCTGGCTCTCGCGGGCGCGTTGATGCAGGTTCTGCTGCGCAATCCGCTCGCAGACCCGTACGTTCTCGGTACCTCCGGCGGAGCTGCCGTGGCGGCACTCGGCGCGATGCTCCTCGGTCATGTCGGGCTGATCGTGGATACCGCAGCGTTTGCCGGGGCCTTGCTGAGTACGCTGGTCGTCTTTGCGCTTTCACGCAGTGGTGGCAGCTGGCACGACGGTCGCGGCTACAACGGCAGCAGTGCCGCGAGCCGCCTTCTGCTAACCGGCATCGTTGTCGCTTCGGGCTGGAGCGCCGCTGTCAGCCTGCTGCTGGCGATCAGTCCTGAGGCGAATCTGCGTGGCCTGCTGTTCTGGCTAATGGGCGACTTTTCCTTTGCCGAACGTCCAGCACCCGTCCTGGTGGTGGCCGCCGGGGGTACGGTCGCAGGCCTGCTGTTCGCGCGAACGCTGAATGTGCTCGGCACTGGCGACTGGCAGGCAGCCCTGCTCGGCGTAGAAGTGGGCCGTGTTCGAGCGGTGATTTACGCACTAGGCGCGCTACTCACGTCGGTGGCCGTAACCACGGCCGGTGTGGTGGGTTTCGTTGGCCTGGTCGTGCCACATTTCGTGCGGCTCGCCGGTGGTAGCGATCATCGGGTCGTGATTCCGTGTTCGGCACTCGCGGGCGGCACGCTGCTGGTTCTGGCCGATACGCTGGCGCGCACGCTCATGGCGCCACGCCAGCTGCCGGTTGGCGCCATCACCGCCGTGGTCGGCGTGCCGGCGTTCCTGTATCTCCTGCGCCGCAGCCTGCGTAACGGCGGCTAGCGCCAGCGCCCAACCCTGGCGACTAACGTCGGCGCGCCAGGTAACTGCGCCCCTGCTCCATCAACCGCACGAAGCCAGGCTCGTCGCCTGTACGGACCACGTCGGCGATGCGCGTAACCGCCCGCTGCAGTTCTTCAAGAGCCGCCAGCCCGAAGGGGTTCTCCGCCTGGATGGCGAAGTACATGTTCGGATTCTCCTCTGCAACGCGGCCCGCGATCTGCAACTGAGCGTCGAAGGTAGTGCTTGAAATGTCCGCGAGCTTGGGCACCGTCTCACCACTGTCGGCAAGCGCCGTAAAGAAGGCAATGTTCAATGCGTGAGACAGCCCCAGGACGTAGGCGATCAGCCGATCGTGCTCCTCGATGTCCATCCGGATCTGGGCAGCCATGGTCGAGGCAAACAGCTGGATGGCATCGGTGGTCGCCTCCGGACAGCCTGCATCGAGAAAGAGTACGTGGCGACCCGACAGGAGCTCGGTGTCCGGGCCAAACATCGGGTGAACAGACGTCGCGTGCAGACCCTGGTTACAGAGGTCCTTCAGTTCGGCAATGAATGGCGACTTGAGCGAACCGATGTCGAAGATCAGTCCGGAACGTTTACGGGCCCCAAGGTCGCGGAGAATTCCGCCGGTCAGCGCGATCGGCGCCGACACGACCGTTACGGCGAATTCGTCCGGCGTCTCACGCCAGTCCACGACGTGTCGGAAGCCCTGAACCGGACCCTTCGGGTCGGCCACCGTGACATTAAAGCCCTGCGAGTGCAGAAACTCAGTGAACCAGCGGCCCATCTTGCCACTGCCGCCAATCACCAGTGCCGGCTTGCCGGAGCCCTGGCCTTCCGCCCGGACGCGGGCCTGTTCCTGGTTGGCCAGCGACGAGCGGATCAGGAGGCTCAATAACGCCTCCGCAAGACCCGGCGAAATGCCAAGGTCGGCCGCGAGTGCGCGGGCCCGGTCCAGGACCAGCTTTTCCCGAACGAAGTCGCGGGTAGGCCGGCCTGTTGCCTGCTTCAGGGCGCCGACCTCGCCGGACAGTCGCTGCCGCTCGGCAACGAGCTCCAGGATCTGCCGGTCGATCTCAGACAGCTGGTTACGCAGTTGTTCCAGATCCATGGCGCGGGCGAGAGTACCGGTCTGCGGGCCTATTGAACAGGCAAAATCCGGCCACCGGGCATCATCACTGTTGGAATTCTTTACAAGGCTACGGGAACTTCAGGGCCCAAATCAGGGTCATTAAGGTGTGATTAATCCATTCGAGGACGAGCAGCTGCGCACACTTTGCCCGAAAGCCCGGACAGAACGTCGGCCCCATCACGATCCGGGTTCCGTTGAGTCCGACAGACCGGCCTCAGTGTATGTCGATTTCTCTTACAAGTACTGAAATTCGGCTCGTAAGTCAGGCCATAAATTCTCGCCATGACGCTGTTATATAGGCAGTTTTCAACTCGTGGCATGAGACTTGCTATTGACTTGGTGCGCACAAAAAAGGTCTCTGTGCCGCGCGACAGGAAAGCTCGACATCTGTAACCAGACATCGAAGCCAGAAGAGGCTCACAAGAAGAAGAAGAAACCAACAATTAGAAGTAGAAGCGGCAAACAGAACAAGAAGAAACCACCACACACTGACGCACGCTCCGAGACCGGATTCGCGACAACAACAAAAACCCGTATAACCCCGCCACTGGCGGGGTTTTTTTTGCCCGCCTCCCCCACTACAGTGCCGGCCGCATGCTGACCTGTTCCGCCCTCACGGTGAGCGTTGCCGACCGTTTACTGGTTCGCGACCTCACGTTCAACCTGGCCCGGGGTGATGTCATTTGCCTGCTGGGCCCGAATGGCGTTGGCAAGAGCCTGACGCTGCACACCCTGGCGGGCCTGCGTACGCCCCGCGACGGTTCAGTTCGCCTGGGGGGCGACGATCTGACCCGGCTTAAGCGCCGGCAGATCGCACGGAGACTGGGTCTGCTCCTGCAGGATGACGCAGAAACCTTTCCAGCCACCGCGCTTGGCACCGCGCTGATGGGCCGGCACCCTCACCTCGGCAACGCGGCGACGGAATCCCCGGATGACCTGAAGCGGGCGAGGGATGCGCTGTCGGTCATGAACCTCCACGGCTTCGAAGACCGGCTGGTGTCCACGTTATCCGGCGGTGAGCGGCGCCGGCTCGCCATGGCCCGCCTGCTGACGCAGGACCCGGATGTACTGCTGCTGGACGAACCGGTGAATCACCTCGACCCACGCCACCAGATCGACGCGCTGGAGCACGTGAACGCGCTGGCCGCCAGTGGCCGCGGCGTGATCATGACGCTGCACGACCCGTCACTCGTGATGCGTTTTGCGAGCCACGCCCTTCTGCTCTTCAGCAACGGGAGTTGGACGCTGGACAAGACTCATGCCGCGCTGACTCCGGCGAATCTCACTCGCCTGTTCGGGATTCCCTACGACGAGTACGTCAATGCCCGGGGCGATATCGCTCTGCTGCCCGGCGCTTGACGGCCCACGACCCGGCGGCTAACTTGCATCCTGTTCCTGCCGGTGCCTGACGGTCTTCCAGACCGAAGGGTTTAACGGGAAGTGCGGTGCGTCGGCCTCTCCTCGAAGAATGGCCGGCAACGCCGCCGCTGCCCCCGCAACGGTAAGCGCAGGATCAGGGTCATCACACGAGCCACTGGGCACAAGTGCCTGGGAAGGCGATGACCCCGGATGCAGGGCCGAAAGGCTCCGCGTCCCCCGCGCGAGCCCGTATACCGGCCGGCAGGTGTCATCGGATCGTCAGGTCTCGGGTGGAGACCGTGTGACGGCACGAGCCCTG